>JAOZMV010000193.1 GCA_029934095.1 Desulfuromusa sp.
TGAATCCATTGTTGATCGCCAGTTACGGCAGCAAACTGATCGATCCGCTGCTGGTCGATTAGTAACCATGGTCCGACATGGATCTCCTGTCCGATTTGTGGTTCGAGAAATTCCAGAAAATTAACAATGTGATTATTTTTATCCATCCTCTGGTTCCTCTTGTTGCTGATCGGGTGATTCGAGTAGCCTGCTGAGTTTCTTAAGTTTCTTTTGCACCGATGCTTCAACCAGTTCAGTTCCAAACATCCAGGTCAGCTGTCCCAGCATCAGAGTGACATCAGCGATCTCATCGATGACCGCTTGCTGGTCAACCTTGCCCCGACGAAAATGTTTTAGTGCCGTAATCAGTTCAGCACATTCCTCAACGGCTTGATCGTATTGGGCATCCTCTCCCCATTTATTCAAAGTCGCCTGATAGAGTCGCTCATTCGGCATAGAATATCCTTTTTGATCAGAAAAAGTTTTTCATGTAACTGAAAAGGCTACCAAACTGGCAGCCTTTTTAAAGTGAAGTAGGAGAAAATCAGGCTGTATCGGGTCGTTCTTTTTGCAGAAAAACAGCCAGTTGTTCTTCCACCAGGGTCAGGTGCTTTTGCATCCAGTCACGAGCCCGCTCAGGATCACGGGCTTCAATTGCTTCAAGGATTTCCCGATGATGGTTGAGAAGCAGATCAATGTAGCCTTCTTTACTGTAAAACTCACCCAGAGCGACCATGATGGTGGTCTGAAATAATTTCTGCACCGTATTCAGGATATGTACCTGGAGAGTATTATGGCTTGCTGCAGTAATGGCCAGGTGGAACTGAAAATCGATTTCCGGATCCCAACCCCCTTTTTGAGCCTGCTCTTCCATGGTGGCGTAGAGTTCGCGTAGTCGCTCAAGTTCCGGTTTCTCCGCTCGCTTGGCTGCCAGATACGCAGACCAGGTTTCTAATCCCAAACGCACTTCTGCCAGAGCATGCAGCATGCGCGGGTCACGCCGTTCAACCATATTGGCAAGTGGGTCGGCCATAGTCACATCGGCAAGTGAGCGGACAAAAGTACCACCACCCTGACGTGATTCGAGAAAACCCATCGCCTCAAGAACCATAATTGCTTCTCTGACTGAGGGGCGGCTTACCCCTAAAAAAGTTGCCAGATCACGTTCTGATGGGATCCGCTGACCGGGCCCCAGATCGCCTCGAGAGATCAAATCCTTAATCTGGTTGACAATCTCCTCAGAGAGTTTTTTGGGACGAATTGGTTTGAATACTGTGGTCATAAAGTTCTCCATTGTTTGTGGTAAGACCTTTTATCATGACAACAGATTTAAGACAAGAAAAGGGGTTGGGAATTGACTGTAAAAACAGCTTCCTAGAGACAGGTGTGCTGTGAAGAAACTTGAGAAAAGTTATTATCGCCAGCGGTCAGACCACTTGATTACTCTTTTGTTTTATGGGTACGCCGAAAACGTTTAAACCAGCTTTGAAATTCTTTCTCTTCACTCTCCATTTCAAAGGCATTAATCAGTCCCCGGGCAATGGATACTGCAACAGCACGATTGCGCAGATTGAATGAATCACCAATTTTTTCACTCTGAAATTGTTCCTGGTCAATGGCAAGCTTGTTGTAAAGGGAATTGAGGCGGCTTTGTACTCCACGGCGTGACAGGTAGCGGCGTTGGGCAATTAAATTGTCGGTCAAACCTAACGAGATATCGAGGAGTGCTTCATATTCGATATCTGACAGTGCTGTTAAACTGTGTCCCGCCCGACCCTGAACTTTTCGCACTTCCGGGGCAATCCAACATTGTTCATCCAGCAACACGGTACGAATTGCAGAAATAATTCGATCCCTGGGGCTCGATTTCAAGATATAGCCATAAACAGTTTCTGGAGGGACAATTTTAACCAGAGCGCGGACATACATCTCGTCTTTGAACTGACTCCAGAAGACTATTCGCGCCTCTGGCCGTTGTTCCCACAGTTTCTGGGCAAACTCAATCCCGTTCATTTCGGGCATTTGAATGTCGCTGATCACCAGCGGGTTACTGCGAGATAACCCTATTTCCAAAGCGCTACTGCCATTGGGGGCTCGAGTAATATTGACTGGTTCTTCCCACTCATTGAGCAATTGTTTGAGAAACTCTAAATCTTTTGGATTGTCTTCGGCTATAAGAATATCCAGGGGCTGCATATTATCTCCTCAATTGAGTTTAACTCTGGAGGGTGAGTTCAAAGCGGGTTCCGCTGGAAAATCGTGAAGGCTTCCAAATGACTTCAGCAGAGATGGACTTTGCGCGCTCGGAAATATTGTTTAATCCTCGCCCGTTGTCACGATTATCTGTGTCAGGCATCCCCTTTCCATTGTCTTCTACCGATAAAACCAGGGTTTTTTCACGCATCTCAAGGCTGACTTCATAACGGCTCGCAGCGGCATGTTTAATGACATTCTGAATGGCTTCAATGGCGATTCGATAGAGGGCTAGTTGTTTCAGCCGATCGAGATCCAGATTGTTTACTTGCGGGTCGATGTGAAGGTGGTATTCGGGCAGTTCATCTGTGCAGCAATGTTGTTCCAGGTGGGCTTCTATGGCAGCTCCCAGGCCGAGAATGTCGAGGGTTTGTGGATGCAGGTTATTCATGATGTCGCGCAGGTTGGCAATGGCCCGCTCCAGATCCTCCTCTAACCTTTCAATCTTCGGCCGTGTTGTTTTATCCTCTGTGTCAACTGATAAATTCTGTAACCCCCGTAATATAGTAGAGAGATCGGATAGCGACTGATCATGTAGGTCCATGGCAATTCTACGGCGTTCTTCCTCGGCTCCCTCAAGCAGTTTTTCCGTTCCAACAACTCGAATCAGGCGTGTGGTCATGCGATTGATTGATATTGCCAGGGTGTCCAGTTCGTCGCGAATACGATCTGGAGCCGGAGGTATTTCAAGTTTGCCATCGGCAATCCGTACAGCATTGCGAGAAAGGGACTGAACCCGGTTAAGAATACGGCGACTGAAATAGGCAGAGATAGCCAATCCAAGTAGAATGGCGAGGATTAAAACCGACATGGAGACAATAGCAGCGCGTTCCACCAGTTGATTGATATCTTGATCGTGACTCAAGCGAAGTCGATTGCTGTGCATCTGGGTGATGTTGGAAACCGTCGATAGCTCCACTCTGAAGCGGGCAAAAGATTCAGCAGTTTTTTCTATCTGGGGACTATTTGCCGGGTTGAGCTCTTCTGCCAAGATGAATAGTTGAGAAATCTGCCCGGATTTTTTGAGGGGACCAAATGGTTTTAAACGCCCGATTGCATCGAATAGACGTTCATACAGGTCAGATACCAGAGCCATCTCTTCAGGCGATGCCATGCCGGTATGCTGCATGGTTCTAAGCAGGAGATGCAGCCGCCTGGCGGCCATGTCCGCTTCTGCCAGGGCAACAAAAGTTGTGCCGATAGCTTTGGCTTCCTGTCGCTTGGTGGATAACTCCCAGTAAGTATATTGCATAAAAGCAAGCAACAGAACCAGCAGAATCAAAATAGTTGCCGGTGCCAGGAACACTTGTTGTTTGACAGTTATTCGCATCCGGGTAACCTAACACGTCCCTTTTTGTGTTGCACTGTGCAGATGCGCACCTTGCTCTTTTTATATTGAAATGGGAAATAGATAAAAAAAGCCCCAAAGACCTGGAGGGGGGGTAGGTCTTCGGGGCA
>JAOZMV010000194.1 GCA_029934095.1 Desulfuromusa sp.
CTGGAAGAGTTGGTTGCTGCAGGAAAGTTTCGTGAGGACCTCTATTATCGACTTGCGGTGATTCCTCTGGTTGCTCCGCCGCTGTGTGAGCGCCAGGGCGACCTGTTATTGTTGATTGAACGTTTTATTGAACGCTTCAGTCGGCGAAAAACTGATCGGCGGACAACGATTGATGCAACTGCGATGAGAAGTTTGCAAAGTTATAGTTGGCCGGGAAATGTCCGGGAGTTGGAAAACTTGATGCAACGGCTGGTTATCCTGCATCGAGGCAAGCGGATCAGTTTAAGGGAACTGCCTGAAAAATACCGTTGTGTCGATGTCCAGGCTGCTGATCTTGGTTCTCCGGCCAATGACACAGTTCAACCTACAATTTCCTCTGCACCTCCAGAAGTTGAATGGACTGATGACGGGTTGGATTTCAATGGATTGATTAGTGAGTTTGAGGATCGTCTGATTTTTCAGGCTCTCAGTCGAACTGGTGGTAATAAAAAAGAAGCTGCCCGGATCCTTAATCTAAAGAGGACAACTTTGATTGAAAAGATAAAAAAGAAAAATTTAGCGGTATAGATTATTCATTCCCGGTAAGTTTGGCTGCCAGCAGTTTGCACTGAAATCTTCATCAGCTGATATGATTTACCCAATTTATTTTGTTTCCGTGAGCAGAGTTAAGAGTGCCGTTGCAATATTTTCCAACGGTACCAGTTGTTCCGCCCCACCTTTTTCAAAAGCAACTCGTGGCATCCCAAATACCACTGATGATTCCTCATCTTGAGCGATACAATGCCCCCCGGCTTGTTTCATTGCCAACATCCCTTCAGCACCGTCCTGACCCATTCCCGTCAACATGGCACCGACCGCATTAGCACCTGCATGTTTTGCCACTGAGCGCATCATAACATCGACAGAAGGGCAGTGACCGCCGACTTTTTCTTCCCCTCCCAGTTGGATTTCATAAAATTCACCGTTACGAACAACTTCAAGTTGCTTGCCACCCGGAGCAATCAGAATCAATCCGCTACGAATCCGATCGCCATGTTTTGCCTCTTTAACCTGCATCTGGCAGAGTTGATTGAGACGATCTGCAAACATTTTGGTAAAACCGGCTGGCATGTGTTGGACGATAACGGTACCGGAAGTGGTTGCTGGAAATTTTTCTATAACTTGGCAGATGGCGTCGGTTCCTCCGATTGAGGCCCCGATGGCAATAATTTTATCGGTTGTTTCTGCCAGTGCCGAAGCAGAGGTTACGGCCTTTGCGGATGCAGCAACTGGCCATTTATCTTTCCAATGGGAGACATTGACAGTTGCAGCAATCTTCACTTTGGAGCGTAGTTCCGTCAGCACTGCATTCACGCTGGCAGTAGCGTTGTTGGCTGGTTTGGCGATAAAATCGACAGCTCCGGCTTCCAGAGCTTCTATGGTAATCTGTTTACCATGCTGGGTCAGGGAACTGACCATGATAGTCGGGATCGGGTATTGCGGCATCAATTTACGCAGGAAGGCAACACCATCCATCCGTGGCATTTCAACATCCAGGGTCATGACATCGGGCTGTAACTCAACAATTTTATCACGGGCAATGTAGGGATCGGGGGCTGTCCCGATCACCTCAATAGCTGGATCCATCGATAATCCCTGGCTGAGAATATTTCTCATCAGGGCGGAATCATCGACAATAAGAACACGGATAACTTGAGCCATCAGCGTTCCCCTTTCTGGTAAAGCGCTGGATTTAAGGAGTGGTAGAGGGTTTGGCTGTGCCCCGGAGTTTCTGAATAGACGATAAACCACTCTTCATCAGATTGCCACCACAAGCTTTAATTATACAAAACAAATAATTAAAAACAAAGGGAAAAGTAGTTTTTTTTAATTTTCTTTTTGATTATTACTTTTTCTTGCGTGCTGGTGATATTCGTGTTGGTTTGTTTGCGCTCTTGATCATTCGGAAAATGGGGTTGAAATCAGCAGGACTATAGCAGATTATAATATCATGCAAAAAAGGATAAGCTAGTCTACCAGAGAGGCATCAGATCAATGAAAAAACCTTACAATCTGTTGGTCATCCTCGGAGCAACCGCTGGAGGAAAGACCGGACTGGCAGTTAAAGTTGCGGCCCATCTTGATGGAGAAGTTATCTCCGCAGATTCGCGGCAGGTGTATCGGGGGATGGATCTGGGGACGGGGAAAGATCTGGTGGAATACGGGGATATTCCTTACCATCTGATCGATATTGCCGACCCGGGCAGTGAATACAATGTCTTTCAGTTCCAGCGCGATTGCTTTGACAGTATCGAGACGATCTGGCAGCAGCAGCGGCTACCGATTATCTGTGGTGGTACCGGTATGTATCTCGATGCGGTGCTCAGTGGCTATCGTTTGGTTGCTGTTCCCCGGAATCAACAGTTGCGGGATGAGTTAGAACTTTTCAGCGACAGTTCGTTGCGGCAAAAGTTGCTGGAACTTAAACCGGAGCAACACAACCGGACCAATCTGGAACAGCGGGAGCGGTTGATTCGGGCCATAGAAATTGCTGTGGGGGAACAAGTACAAACCCAAGCAAATCCAGGGATGGGTGACGAGGACATACCATTGGATTTACCTCCATTGCCGGATATTTCTCCTTTGATTTTTGGGATTAAATGGCCACGGGAGGTTCTGCGCAAGCGGATAGCGGTGCGTTTGCGGCAGCGTTTTGACGCGGGGATGATTGATGAAGTGCAACAATTGTATGACGCCGGGGTGGCTTGGGAAAAACTGGAATTTTATGGCCTGGAATATCGACTGATTGCTCAATATCTACAGGGCAAACTGAATCGGAATGATATGGGGCAGAAGTTGCGGAGCGCCATCGGTCAGTTTGCCAAGCGGCAGGAGACATTTTTTCGGCGGATGGAAAAGCGGGGGGTGGAGATTTGTTGGTTGGATGGTGAGGGGGATGTTTTTGGAGAGTTGTGTGAGGTGATGGGAAATCGGTAAGTTGGGGTAGTATTTCGGGGATATTTACTTGCTACGTGTCTCCTGAATACGAATTAACAACAAAAAAGGTCGCGGGGTTGCGCCCCCGCTCGGCGCCTTCATTTCTTTGTGCGTCCAAAGAAACGAAGCAAAGAAATACGCCCGAACTCCTTGCCCTTCGGGTTCCCTCCGTTTCGTTTCGCTTTGCAGCTCAGAAAAAAACTCGCTAACGCTCAGACATTTTTCTTCGAAACCCTGCAAAGCGTAACAAAACTCCGGCTGCGTCACACGGGGTTTTGAACTTCGCGTCCCCCTTTGGCTTCCGCCGGAGTGGAACAAATAGTTCAGGTGGTTTGCCGCGAGGTTAAGCGAAGCGCATTGGAGCGGTCCTGAAATATCTGTGGAACGCAGGTTCCCGCGTAGCGGGCGAAACCCGCCAGTTATAAGGTTTTTTGTGAACAGACAACTGCAAAAATATCTCAAAAATCGCGCTACCCTCTCCCCTTGGAAGATCGACGGCACCAGTCGGACCAATTTTGCTGCAGCAATCATCATTCCCGCTTTGGCAGAAAGAGGTACCCTCCCTTCAACTCTTGACAGCCTCTGCTTGAATTCACCCGAATATCTTGCGCAGACGCTGGTGGTCATCATTATCAATAATCGGGCTGATATCTCTGCTGATCAATTTGCTGATAATCAAAAGAGTATCGATTGGTTGCGGTCAAATCCCTAA
>JAOZMV010000195.1:0-2852 GCA_029934095.1 Desulfuromusa sp.
CTCAATTTGCCATACTCAATGCGGTCTGGGCAGCAACAATCGTCCTCTGTGAAGTACCGTCCGGTGCCTTGGCAGACACCATCGGACGCCGTAACCTGCTGGTTTTTGCCGGTGTTCTGATGGTGATTGAAATTGCCATCTGGGCTTTTGTGCCACGCTCCAACCTGACGTTCCTCTTCTGGGTATTCGTCCTCAACCGGATATTGAGCGGCATGGCCGAAGCAGCCGCCAGTGGTGCCGATGAAGCCCTTGCTTACGACAGTTTACAAAAAGAAGGAAACATTGCCGATTGGGGACGGGTTCTGGAACGGCAAAGTCAGGTTCAATCGCTGGGTTTTGTCATCGCCATGACCTTGGGAGGGATCATTTATGACCCCCAATTGATGCAAAAAGGGGTTGATTTTCTGGAATTGGGAATGGTGATCTCGCGCGAAACCACTTTGCGTCTGCCGATTTATCTGACCTTGATCACTGCAGTTTTGACTTTGATAACAACTTTACGGATGCGCGAGGTAGTTGAAAAAGAGACACATCCAGATCATCAGAGTCGTCAGGCGATCAATAGATCCTTCCAGTTGGTCTGGGAAGCTGGTCGCTGGATTTTCAGGACTCCCTTTGTGCTGGGATTAATGCTGTTTGGCCTCCTCTACGACAGTGTGATGCGAATGCTCATAACCATGTCCAGCCAGTATTATCGCATCATTGAAATCCCCGAAGCATTGTTCGGGATTATCGGTTCCATATTGGCATTATTCGGCTTTGTTCTCCCCAGACTGGCGCGCCGATTAAGTCAAAAATGGCAGCCCCTCTCCAATATGCTCTTTATGGCATTTTTAATCCTGCTGGGTCTGGTCGGGATCTCCTTCGCCTGGCCAAAGGTTGGTGTTCTTCCTGCGTTGCTGCTGTTCAGTAATCTTTATTTACTCGGGTTCTTTCTCAGCTATTATCTGAATCAGGCCACCAGCTCTGATCAGCGGGCAACCGTCCTCAGTTTCAAGGGGCTGTTTCTGAATCTGGGTTATGGTGGCATCGGGATTCTCTATTCGCTGCTGTTGGCCTACTTACGTGGTCACATCACCTCTGTACAGACTGATCTGACTGAGGAAACCCTCAAGAATATTGTCTTTATTGACTCACTCCCCTGGTTCAGTTGGTATTTTGTTGTCTGTCTGGGGATTCTACTCCTCTATTTTACCAAACCCTTACGGAACAAACTCCTTTGAACTGTTTTGATCTTCATGGTATTTACAAATAATCCTTCCCATTGAACAGTTTTCTTCGTTCCCTGGGTTTTTCCCATACTCACTTTATCTACAACACAGTGGTTTTCGATGCACCGATATGTGTCCCGGTTATGTTGCGGTATCCTCTTATCTCTCCTGCTTTCCTGTGCCCCCCCGTCTCAACCGCCAGCGCCAGCAGATCCCAACGCAGATCTGATCGCTGAAATCCTTAAAGGGACTGTTTCACCAACCGGCTCCCTGACAAAAATGGGTTTTTCCATTCAGGTGGGAGCCTTCAGCCAACTCAATAATGCCGTACGATTAGAGCAATCTTTAGCTCAACGTGGGGTCGATGCCTACTATTTCCGCCACCAGTCGGGGCTCTACAAGGTTCGTTTTGGTAACCACACAAGTTACCAGCAAGCTCAGAGTGAAGCGAAACAGCTACAAGGGCAGGGAGTCATTGAGCGGTTTTTTATTGTTATTCCAGAAAACTATGCGGCCGCCAGAATTCAACGCAGTGGCCAGGGGGATTTACGCACCGAACTGGTTTCAACAGTGGAAAGATTTATTGGTGTCCCCTATCGCTGGGGCGGGGAAGATCGTAACAATGGCTTCGATTGCAGCGGACTGACCATGGTCAGCTATCGATTGAACGGCTTGAACCTGCCGCGCAATTCACGGGCTCAGTTTAAGACCGGACGATACGTCGCAAAAAAGAATCTTGAAAAAGGAGATCTGGTCTTCTTTGCCACCAAGGGGGGGAAGCGAGTAACCCACGTAGGAATGTATATCGGCCGTGGAAAATTTATCCACGCCCCCCGCACCGGAAAAACTGTACGGGTGGCAAAGCTGTCAAACAGCTTTTTCAAAAAAACCTATGTTGGTGGGAGGAGCTATCTGTAAAACATGAAACCCCATTTTGAATTGAATGCTTTTTTTACAATAAATAAAACATTCTTATGTCTTCGCTTAAAAACATAATAAAAACAATTATATCAAATTCCAACTATTAGCATCTCTAATACCCATATAAGTATTATAAACTTTCCTCAATGAATTAAATATGTAACCCTACACAATCTATAAACTTCTCTTGTCCAAATAAGCATTTATTTACCAGCTATCTTCTATTCTATTACGGAGCAGGCTGGGTCAGGCTTAAGCGTCAGATTCCCTGACGTTTTAGGGGGGACGATAATGGGTATCGGTCGAGTATTAGTTGTTGACGATGAAAATTTAGTTTGCTGGTCATTGGCAAAAATGCTCAAACGTGTCGGTCATTCGACCAAGATCGCAAATACCGGTGCAGATGCCCGGTTGAGTCTGGAAGCCTTTAATCCTGATCTGATCATTCTGGATGCCTCGCTGCCGGATATTGATGGCCTGCAACTGCTGGAAGAGTTCAAAACCGGGAATCCGGATTTACCCATTATTTTTATGACTGCAAGCTACCATTCCGACTTGGCCTTTCAAGCATTCAATATGGGGGCAGAGGACTACATCGGCAAGCCCTTCAATATGGATATGGTAGAGCTGGCAGTCCAGAAAATATTTTTAAAAAAAGATCTCATCAAAGACATTAAGCCTGAACAAAATAAACTCAGAAAAGAATACGAGCAGGATCAA
>JAOZMV010000195.1:2862-3686 GCA_029934095.1 Desulfuromusa sp.
AGCAACTGCCCCTCGATGGTCGAACTGTTCAAAACCATCAATATCTGTGCACGCAATGACTGTAAAACGATACTGATTCTTGGCGAAAGTGGCACCGGAAAAGAACTGGTCACCCATGCTATCCACCATCAGAGTGCTCGAAAAAATGCCCCGCTGGTTGAAGTGAACTGTGCATCCATCCCGGACAATCTGCTGGAAAATGAACTTTTTGGTCATGAAAAAGGGGCTTACACCGATGCTGGAACCCGGGAAGTAGGGGTTTTTGAACAGGCTGAAAGGGGGACCGTATTTCTGGATGAAATCGGTGATATGCCTCTGAATATGCAGGCAAAAATCCTGAAAGTTATTGAAAACAGAAAATTTCGGCGGCTCGGCGGTCAAGATGACATTGAAACAAACATACGAATCATTACAGCGACAAATCAGGATCTATCAACCATGGTTAAGAACAAAACCTTCCGCGGTGATCTATTCTATCGACTGAATATGATGAGTATCACCTTGAAACCATTGCGTGATCGAAAAAAATGTATTCCCAGTATGGTTGAATATTTCATAGAGCGTCTCAATTGTGAATATGGTCGTGCGGTTGAGGATATCTCCAGTGAAGCATTAAAATTATTGATGGCTCACAATTGGCCTGGAAATGTGCGAGAATTGCGTAATGCCCTGGAGCGGGCAATGATGCTGGAGCAGGGGAAGATCCTGTCGACAGATAACTTTTGTATTTACCCGGGATCGGAACAGACCGGATGTGGCTGCACCTACGGATGCTCTGTCCCTGTGGCTTCTACAATTATGCTGCCTCCAGAGGGAATTAGTAT
>JAOZMV010000196.1 GCA_029934095.1 Desulfuromusa sp.
TTCACCAATAAATCCGGGAGCCGTAATTTCATCGACATCCTCCGAAAGAACCCGCTTGTACGGTGTGACCATTTCAAGTTTCAGCTTATCAGCCATTGCGACTGTCCTTTACGTTAAATCTAGTCTTTCAGAGCGATCAGGCAGCCATCTCCTTGCCTTTTTCAATCGCATCTTCAATAGTACCGACAAGATAGAAAGCCTGCTCAGGCAGATCATCATGCTTGCCATCAAGAATCTCCTGGAAACCCTTGATAGTATCCTTCAACTCAACATATTTACCGGGGGAACCGGTGAAAACTTCAGCGACATGGAACGGCTGAGAGAGGAAACGCTGAATCTTCCGGGCACGGGCAACAACCAGCCTATCTTCCTCGGAGAGTTCATCCATACCGAGAATAGCAATGATATCCTGAAGATCCTTGTAACGTTGCAAAACAAACTGAACATCCCGGGCAACCTTATAGTGCTCCTCACCGATAACCTGCGGATCAAGGATCCGACTGGTTGAATCGAGCGGGTCAACCGCTGGATAGATCCCAAGCTCGGCAATTTGACGAGAAAGAACGGTGGTGGCATCCAGGTGAGCAAAAGCCGTAGCTGGAGCCGGGTCAGTCAAGTCATCAGCAGGGACATAGATTGCCTGAACCGATGTGATAGAACCTTTATCGGTTGTCGCAATCCGCTCCTGCAGTTCCCCCATTTCGGTGGAGAGAGTTGGCTGATACCCAACCGCAGAAGGAATCCGGCCAAGCAACGCTGAAACCTCTGAACCTGCCTGGGTAAAGCGGAAAATGTTATCAATAAACAGGAGAACGTCCTGACCTTCTTCATCGCGGAAATATTCTGCAACAGTCAGTGCCGACAAGGCAACCCGAGCACGGGCTCCTGGGGGCTCATTCATCTGACCGTAGATCAGAGCAGCCTTATCGAGAACGCCAGACTCTTTCATCTCTTCCCAGAGGTCGTTGCCCTCACGAGTTCGCTCACCGACACCGGCAAAAACAGAGAAGCCACCGTGCTGCTGAGCAATATTGTTAATCAGCTCCATGATCAAAACGGTTTTACCAACACCGGCGCCACCGAACAGGCCGATTTTACCACCCCGAGAGTAAGGAGCTAGCAAGTCAACAACCTTGATTCCGGTTTCAAATGCCTCAACCTTGGTGGACAAACTAACAAAATCAGGGGTCGGACGATGAATTTCCCAAGCCAAATCACTATCAATTGGACCGGCTTCATCAACCGGCTCACCAATAACATTCATGATCCGCCCAAGAGTCTTAGGACCAACTGGCATCAAGATCTGAGCACCAGTATCCACGACATCCTGACCACGAACAAGACCGTCGGTAGAATCCATCGCAATGGTACGAACGGTATTCTCACCCAAGTGCTGGGCAACTTCGCAGACCAGGTTCAATTCACCGTCACCCAGTGAGGGGTTGGTGAGCTTAACAGCATGGAAAATTTCAGGCAGCTTGCCCGGTTCAAATTCCACGTCTACGACAGGACCAATAACCTGTGTGATCTTACCCTTGTTCATAACAAAACCTTTCCTTCTCATCCCAATGGAATGAGCCCTTGTATGTCTGAAATCTTGTCGTTATTTAATAGATTCTGCACCGGAGATGATTTCCATCAACTCCTTGGTGATTGCCGCCTGGCGAGCCCGGTTATACTGCAAGGTCAATTTATCGATCATTTCAGCAGCATTCCGACTGGCGCTATCCATAGATGACATCCGCGCCCCCTGCTCTGAAGCATGTGATTCCAGAAGTCCCCGGAAAATCTGCACTTCAACCATTTTTGGCAGTAATTGGGAAAGAACCTCTCCCCGATCCGGTTCATAGAGATAGTCAACCGTATCTTCCTTAACCGATTCAGTCTCTTGCGGCTGAATCGGTAGCACCTGCTCAACGGTCACAATCTGAACAATAGCGCTCTGGAAGGCGTTGTAGATAACATAAACAGCATCATACTTCTCTTCACTGTAAGCATCGACAACTTCTTGGCCTATCAACTGAGCCGTCTTATAGGTTGCATCAGTGGTGATATTTTCATAAACCTTGGTGATGTTGTCACCGACCCGGTTTTTGAGAAAATCACGCCCCTTGCGACCAATGATCATCAGGTCGATAGCGTCAAAACCTTGCTCATTCTGACGAATGAGGCGCTCAGCCTCTTTTGAAACGGAGGCATTGAAACCGCCACAAAGACCACGATCAGCGGTCATCAATATGATCAAAGCTCGTCCGGTTCCGCGCTGACTTAGTAAAGGATGACCGTCAGCCTCTTCACGTTGAGCCAGGTTTGACATCACTGCTTGCAGTTTTTCCGCATAGGGGCGAGCAGAGACAGCGGCTTCCTGGGCCTTACGTAGCTTGGCTGCGGCAACCATCTTCATTGCTTTGGTGATCTGCTGGGTACTTTTAACCGAGCCGATCCGTTTTTTTATGTCTTTCAGACTTGGCATGTGTCCAAACCTTTATCGAATCAGGCTACAAACTGACCTTTGAAATCTTCCAGAGCCGCTTTAATTCGGCCTTCAAGGTCGTCATCAATTTTATTCTTCTCGGCCAAGTCCTTGATGATACCAGCATGCTGAGCTTCCATGAAGGTGATCATTTCGCTTTCATAGCGCTGAACAGCCGTTGCCGGGAAGTCATCACAGTAGCCATTGTTGGCTGCGTAGATAGCCAGAACCTGAATTGCGACTGGAAGCGGCTTGTATTGACCCTGCTTGAGAATCTCAACCAAACGAGCACCACGGTTAAGCTGTGCTTGAGTGGTGGCGTCAAGGTCAGAACCAAATTGGGCAAAGGCAGCCATTTCACGGTACTGAGCAAGGGCCAGTCGCAAGGTACCTGCAACCTGCTTCATGGCTTTAACCTGTGCCGCACCACCAACCCGGGAAACCGACAAACCAACGTTGATCGCCGGACGAACACCGGAGTAAAACAGATCGGTCTCAAGGAATATCTGGCCATCGGTAATCGAAATAACATTGGTCGGGATATAAGCCGAGACGTCACCAGCCTGAGTTTCAATGATCGGCAGTGCGGTCAAAGAACCAGCACCTTCCGCATCGCTCAACTTGGCAGCACGCTCAAGCAACCGGCTGTGAATATAGAAAACATCTCCAGGGAACGCTTCGCGACCCGGTGGACGACGCAACAATAGAGAAAGCTGACGATAAGCAACCGACTGCTTGGAAAGGTCATCATAAATGATCAGTGCATGCTTACCGCTATCACGGAAGAATTCACCCATGGTGACACCGGTATACGGGGAGATAAACTGCAGTGGTGCCGGCTCAGATGCCGTTGCTGCAACAACGATGGTATAATCCATCGCACCATGCTGGCGGAGTTTATCAACCACCTGAGCAACCGTTGAACGCTTCTGACCAATAGCAACATAGATACAGATAACGCCATTACCCTTCTGGTTAATAATCGTATCAATCGCAACAGCAGTCTTGCCGGTCTGACGGTCACCAATGATCAACTCGCGCTGACCACGACCAATCGGAACCATGGCATCAATAGCTTTCAAGCCGGTTTGCATCGGCTCATGAACCGATTTACGGGAAACGATGCCGGGTGCCTTAATTTCAACCTGACTGTAGGTTTCGGTCTGAATATCACCTTTGCCATCAATTGGAATCCCGATACCATTAACAA
>JAOZMV010000197.1 GCA_029934095.1 Desulfuromusa sp.
TTGCCAGGGGGTGCCGATTTAATTGTGCTTTTTGTTACGATGCCAAGGGGCACCACGGCGTTCGCCCCTTCCCGGAAGAGCGTTTACGTGAAGAGTTACAACTCTTTGCCAAGCATCAGGTCGCCCAGATCTGGATTCTTGATTCTACCTTTAATGCTCCGGCGGAACGTGGCAAAAAGTTGCTGCAGATGTTGCTTGAACTAGCACCTGAAATCCACTATCACATTGAAGCAAAAGCTGATTTTCTGGACACCGAAACCATTGATCTGCTGGCTCAGCTTTCCTGTTCAGTGCAGATCGGTCTGCAATCAGCCACGGCAGAAGTCCTGAAACCACTGCACCGCTCACTGTTTCCGCAACAGATGGAACAACGATTACAACAGATGACTGCGGCCGGGATTACCTTTGGCCTGGATCTTATTTATGGGCTGCCGGGAGATAATCATGCCGGCTTTGTCGACAGTCTCGACTTTACTTTACGACTACAGCCTAATCAGGTTGATATTTTCCCTCTGGCAGTCTTGCCGGGAACTGAGTTATTTGAAAAACAAGTGGAGTTTGGGATTCAGGGAGAACCATCCCCCCCCTATCTGCTGCAAACAAATAAAACCTATTCCAAACAGGACTTACAAAAAAGTCAGCAACTGGCAACCGCAACCGATATCTTCTACAACCGTGGCCGGGCTGTCGGTTTCTTTTTGCAACTGTGTCATGCCCTGAAACTATCCCCGAGTCATTTTCTTGATCAATTCAGTCACTGGCTCCAGCAACAGAAAGAGATTGCCCCACAGAAGATACTGGCTGCAGAAAACTGGCAACCAGAGGAAATTCTTTCCCTGCAGCAACGCTTTATCACCGATCAACTTCGTTCAAATAAGCGCACAAAACTCATCAACGTCGCTCAGGATTTAATCGCTTACCATTTTTTCTGCGCCGAAACAGTATTAGCTGAGGACTGTCAACCTGACAGCAATCTTCCGGCAAAAAATCAATGGGGAAAACTGCGCTGGAGACTTAACCCCGCAGTTAAAATTCAACGGTTCCATTTTGCTTTGGAAGATCTGGAAGTGGTTGGGGGAGAATCTCTGGAAAAAATGTGCCGACAGCTGGTATCTGAGCCGGGATATGCAATATTCTTGCGCCAACAGGGGGAGGTTATTATTGAATCTCTGGATGCAGATTTCGCCCAGCTACTGAACCGGGCAACAACAGCTGCAACAATACGGCAGCTGCGAAAAAATCTTGATCCGCCAACAGCGGATGAACTATTGGAATTTGCTGTCAGCCAGGGGTTATTGCTGCCAGTTGAACCAGCTTGAGGGGAACAGGTTGGGACCTAATCTCAATCCTGATCAGGAAAATTCTATGCTGACTTCCTACTTGGTCAGAAGATCGACAAACCCCTGATAGGTCTGACGCTTCCTTTCTGAATGGCCATAGAGAGTTGAAGAAAACAGCGCTGATGCCGCATGCTCCCCCAACATGGAGAACAGCTGATAATCGATTGATTCCAACTGTTCCTTCTGAATAAAGAGTCGATAGATCGCCAGAAGACCGATCATCTTCCCGTGAATGATGAGGGGAATCGCAACGATTGGTGCCAGCAAGTCATCAGAGCCTTCGCTGATAGAGCCGGCATAAAAATAATTTTCCTTAGCGGCGGCAGTCTTTCCAAGCACCCCCTCACCCAGCCGGATATCAGAAAAACTTTCGCTCTCATCAAACCCTTCACCGGTTTCAAAATGTAACTGCTCACTGGCTTTATCAAACAAAAATACCGCAAACTTTTCCGCACCGACAAAATTGATAACAACTTCTTTGATAATTTCCAGCGTTTCTTCGCGATCCAAAGTCGAATGGAGCCGGGAAGAGGCAATATAAAGGTTGGTTAGATTATTATTAACTTCCTCCACCTGAACCAATTGATTGGCAAAATCGAGATTCTCCTGTTCCAACTCACCAATCCGACGCAGTGCATCATCCTGTTCATTACGCAATCGTGAACAATCACCCTCCAGTGTCTGCAAACGGTGGCCAAGCCGCTCATCAACACCCTCTTTTTGTAACTGGTCAGATTTTTTACTTCGTATCAGGCGATCAAGAAGGTGTTTACTCTTCTGATCCGGGTAGATAAGATAAACACCACAGCCATTCTCACCCTCCCCCGGGGTTCGCTTGATCTTCCCATAGAGAGAAAGGGGCTCCCCATCGGGACTTTCCAGTTTCATTTCCACCGTCGTATTTTCTGCCAATTTAACCGGGGAGTTAAGACAGATACCACTCGATGAGATATCCTTGGAGGTAACAACATGTAGCCTGCCACCCTCCTGAAGTTGAATCGGCAGCTTGACTGCAACTCGTTCTGCAGTTCTGCGCTGCACCGTACCGAGTAAACGTTCAACTTTTTCACGCAATTCCTGTTTATTCACCGGCTTGGTGATGTAATCATCGCAACCGGCATCCAGGCAGTTCTGCACCTCCTCCGGTTTTCCTGCCGCAGTAACCATAAGGATTGGTAATGTTTCCCAAGCAGATTTTTTGCGAATCTGGCGACAAACCTCGTCACCGTTAATTCCCGGCATATAATAATCAAGCAACAGGACATCCGGTGCAATTTTATCGAGCCGCTGCAGAGTTTCCTCTCCAGATGACGCGGTCACCAGATCATAATCGCAACCTTCCAGATAGGAGCGTTCAAGTTCAAGGAACAGATCAACATCATCAACCAGTAATATTTTTGCCATTACTTAAACTCCTTAAAAAAAGAAAATTAAGCCTACCTGAGAATCCGCTAAAAGTAAAGGCTCCTAACGCTAATGCGCAGGAGCCTTTCTCAAATCCAAGCTTTTCTTTCTTAGAAGGTTCTTAACTTTTTAAAATCAAGCAACTGCAGCCACTTCTTGCAGATAACGTGGACGTTCCACTATAAAATTAACTATTTCATCAACTTCTGGCACCCGGCCAGCAACCCTGACCTGATCATCTATCAGCAGAGCCGGTACCACATAAATACGGTTATCAATCATTTTTCGTGAATCATTGAACTGATGCACTTCAGCTTTAACTCCAAGCTGATCGAGTGCTTCACGCACATTTTCCACGGTTCCTTGACAACTTTCAGGATGATCCGGCGTACAAAGAATATCGATTCGCATAATATTTCCCCCTTATTGACGTAGCAACCTAAACTGTTACTATTTAAGTAATAGTTTACACGGTTTTAGAGAATTAACAAGTAAATTAGTAGTAAAACTTTAACGGCAGAACATTTTTCTAACCGGGTATTGAAAAACGTTTTCGAGGCCACAAGTGCAAGGCAGATAGTTTTTCAACAGCCTCCTAGAGCATCCAGAATGAAATATAAAAAAATAATCGTTTAACATTGAAGAATCGAGCTGAACTATTCTTGACAGAAATATATATAAGGTGTATTGCAATAATATTCGCTACGATCTCCTGAAAGACGGTTTTTTTCTATAAATATTCCTATCAGAAATATTTGTATGGCCGTCTATGAAAAACTCACCAGTTCGATTGCGTAGCACAAGGACACCCTGACGGACACAGTAAAACTCTAAAAACACAAAGAGAGGCAAACAAATGAAAGTACTACTGTTGGGTATGGGCATGCAGGGAAAAGCAGTTGCACATGATCTGGAAAAAAGCTC
>JAOZMV010000198.1 GCA_029934095.1 Desulfuromusa sp.
CCGAATCACCACTGATCGGTCGGGACTGTTTACGAACCAGCTTCATCCCATTGTAATCTATCGGATTGTGACTGGCAGTCACCATAATTCCACCATCCAGCTGCTGACTGAAGGTGGCATGATAAATCTCTTCCGTACCACAGAGGCCAATATCCAAAACATCGCTGCCACCCGCAGTAAGCCCTTTCGCCAGAGCATCACTCAGCGATGGGCTGGAGATGCGCACATCATGTCCAATCACAACCCGTTGAGGTTGGAGAAATTGTGCATAAGCGCGACCAATCCGCCAGGCGATGTCTGCGTTGAGTTGATCGGGCAGCCGGCCACGGATATCATAGGCTTTGAAACAATCAATTTTCACTGTTTCCCCTGCCCCTCTGGCTCGCGGCCATAAGCATCTTCCAGACGGATAATATCATCCTCTCCCAGATAGCTTCCCGACTGTACTTCAATAATTTCCAGCGGGATTTGCCCCGGATTTTCCAGGCGATGGACTTCACCCAAAGGAATATAGGTTGATTGGTTTTCAGAGAGCAGCAGAATATTATCTCCACAGGTCACCCTGGCGGTCCCTTTGACAACAATCCAATGTTCAGCACGATGGTGATGTTTCTGCAACGACAGGCTGGCACCCGGATTGACAGTAATCCGTTTCACCTGAAAACGTTCACCGGCATCAACCCCTTCATAGGCGCCCCAGGGACGATTGACGCGACGATGTAGATTAGCTTCGGTACGATCCTGCTGCTTCAACTGGGTAACAATAGCTTTAACATTTTGCACCTGATCGCGTTGAGCAACCAATATTGCATCCGCTGTTTCCACTACGACCAGATCTTCAACACCAACCGCCGCAAGCAAACGGTGACCCGCATGAAGATAACAGTTATTGGCAGATTCGGTTAAAACATCACCGATCAGAACATTGCCATCACGATCATGCGGATGAACATCCCAGAGTGCTGACCAGGCACCAATATCATTCCAGCCAGCAGCAAGGGGAATCACCACAGCCCGATCAGTTTTTTCCATCACCGCATAGTCAATAGAATCGGCAGGAGAGGCAGCAAAAGCCGTTTCGTCCAGCCGCTGAAAATCCAGGTCTCCGACTATATGAGTAAAGGCATTCTGGCACGCCGCCAACATTTCCGGCTGATAGAGTTCCAGTTCCTCCAGATAGCGGCTGGCGCGGAACATGAACATGCCACTGTTCCAATAATAATCACCACTGGCAAGATAACTCTTTGCTGTCTCCATATCTGGTTTTTCCACAAATTCTGCAACCGGATAAACAGAGCTATTTGCGCTCTGATCTGCACGAATATAACCATAACCGGTTTCCGGCTGCGTCGGGACGACACCGAAGGTGACCAGAGAACCTTGTTCAGCCGCAGTGACCCCGGACTGAACCGCCTGGTGAAACCGGGAGATATCCTGAATTAAATGATCTGCCGGCAATATCAACAACACCGGGTCGGTTTCCAGATTTTGCGCATAGAGTGCCGCAATTGCGACCGCCGGCGCCGTATTCCGACCACACGGTTCCAGAATAATCGCGTGAGCCTGTTTATCCAGTTGTCTGATCTGTTCCGCAACCATAAACCGGTGTGCATCATTACAAACGATAAGGGGATTCTCAATATCCGCCAGACCATCCAACCGGGAGATCGTCTCCTGCAGCATGGTCTTATCACCCGCCAGCGGCAACAACTGTTTGGGGTAGAGTTCCCGCGACATGGGCCAAAGGCGTGTCCCGGCACCACCTGAAAGAATAATTGGCAATATCATTTCAACCCTCCATAATAGGAATATTTCTCACCACTACACATCACTTATCCACCTCATAACCCTAGTTTTCGCCGGTTCTGTTCCCAGTTCCAGGCGGTTGCAATAATTGCCTCCAGCTCTGTATATTCAGGCCGCCACCCCAGTTCCTGTTGCGCCAGAGCACTATCAGCAACCAGAGTCGGGGGATCACCGGGGCGTCTCCCCTCAACCTCATAATCTATCGTCTGGCCGGTCACCCGTTCCGCAGCTTGCAACACCTCCAAAATTGAAAAACCATGGCCATTGCCAAGATTAAAACCATGGGCACCGGAATGAGTCTGCAAATATTTTAACGCCAGCAGGTGGGCGTTACAAAGATCATTAATATGAATGTAATCACGAACACAGGTTCCATCGACCGTGGGATAATCTGTCCCGAAAACCTGCAACTGTTTCCCCCCGCTAACAGATTGCAGAACATTGGGAATCAGATGGGTCTCGGGGTCGTGAGCTTCACCAATTGCACCATCAGGATCAGCACCAGCGGCATTAAAATAGCGCAAGGAGACTGAATCAATCCGGCCAGCCGAAGCAAGGTCGTGTAACATCTGCTCGACCATCAATTTACTCCAGCCATAGGGATTAATCGGTTGTTGCGGGTGATTTTCATCAATCCGATCAGAGGTCGGATTTCCGAAGGTTGCTGCTGTTGAAGAAAAGATAAATTGCTTGACCCCTGCCCGCTGCATTGTTTCCAACAGATTCAGGGTTCCGATAACATTATTCTGATAGTAAAGTTCTGGTTTCTTGACCGATTCCCCAACTAGGGAACGGGCTGAAAAGTGCATAACAGCAGCAAAAGAGTTGCGTTCAAAAACCTTTTTGAGATCTTTTTTACTGAGTAAATCCCCTTCAAACAGTTGCCCCCATTTGACCGCCCAGCGATTTCCGGTTGAAAAATTATCAAATACTGTAACTTGATACCCTTGCTCACTGAGCATTTTAGCCATGTGTGAACCAATATATCCAGCACCACCGCAAACTAATATATTCATGATTTCCCTCAAGAAGAACAACCCAGACAAGAAACATCAGAAAAAGTGCATTATCGGGGACGGAGAGACACCTATCTCCACGATGACGATCAAGTTTTCAGTGCAGTTCTGGGATTACCGATAAATTAAAAGTAACACCTGACAATTTATTGCACAACTTGACACAGATCACAGTAGTCACTATAGTGTCCATTAAAAATATGGAGGTCATAATGGAAAAAATTGACGGATATATATCCGTAACAAAGGCCAAAAGTCAGATATTGAATATCATAAGAGATATTGGAACCTATGACAGCACCCTTGCTATTACAAAAAATGGATTACCACATGCCGTACTAATGTCAATGGACCACTATACAGCACTTCAGGAAACTATAGAGATACTATCTGATAACAACATAATGGAGCAGTTGCGCAATTCCATGAAGGAGTTAAAAAAGGGAGAGCAACTCGTGGATTTGGACGAACTGTAGACATGTTTAAAATCAAGCTCACGCCAACCGCCACTCACTCATTCCACCGTCTACACCCTGAGATAAAAAAACAATTAAAAGACGCATTGAGTACGTTGAAAGACAATCCCTATTCCGGTAAGCAACTACGCGAAGAGCTCAATTTCTTTCGATCATTTAAGATTAAACGCTATCGGGTTATCTATCAGGTGGACGAAGATTTAAAGCACATTATCGTAGTCGCCCTCGGCCACCGCAGAGATATATATGAGATAGCAACTAAACTCTTGCAACAGGATATATAGATAAAAAACCCATTTCTTCATCCTGCGAGATTAGTGTTATCGATGAAAAAATACTGTGCCGCCTGCCCCCTCTTCTAC
>JAOZMV010000199.1 GCA_029934095.1 Desulfuromusa sp.
CTTCAATCGCATCCAGGGTCTGACCGCCGGAGACGATGATGGAGGTGCCGGGGCCGAAGATTCTTCTGGCTCCCGCTGCATACAGGGTATCGTAATCCTGACGCGGAATAACACCGCCACAGACAACGGTAATATCGTCGGCACCGAGTTTTTTCAGTTCAGCTATCAACTGGGGGACCAGAGTTTTATGTCCGGCAGCAAGGCTGGAAACGCCGACCACGTGAACATCGTTCTCGACCGCCATTTTGGCAGCTTCCTCGGGGGTTTGAAACAGAGGTCCGACGTCGACATCGAAGCCGATATCAGCATAGGCGGTTGCGACCACTTTGGCTCCGCGATCATGACCATCCTGCCCCATTTTAGTCACCATAATACGGGGGCGACGCCCTTCTCTGGCAGCAAAGGCTTCAACCCGTTTTTTTAATTCGGCAAAATCGCTATCTTGACTCACAATTGATCCATAGGCTCCCGAAACAAGTTTAATCTCAGCCCGGTGGCGGCCAAATGATTTTTCCATGGCATCTGAAATTTCTCCGACCGAAGCACGTAACCGCGCTGCTTTAATACTCAGATCAAGCAGATTACCACTGCCATTTTCACAGGCTGCACTGATAGCGTCAAGGGCTTGTTGACACGCACTGTTATCCCGCTCGGCACGCATTTTGTCCAGACGGGCGATCTGAGCTTCGCGGACGACATCATTATCCACATCAAGAACATCAATGTCATCTTCTTCCGCCAACTGGTATTTGTTGACCCCGACGATAACATCGCGGCCACTGTCGATAGCTGCTTGTTTTTTTGCCGCTGATTCTTCAATCCGCAGTTTCGGCATTCCGGTTTCGATGGCTTTGGTCATCCCGCCCAGTTCCTCAATTTCGTCGAGAATGACCTGTGCTTCCTCAATCAAGGCGTTGGTGAGGGATTCAACATAATAAGAGCCCCCCAGCGGGTCGACGACATTACAGATGCCCGATTCTTCCTGAATCACCAGTTGGGTGTTGCGGGCAATTCGGGCGCTGTGATCAGTCGGTAGAGCAATGGCTTCATCCAGGGCATTGGTATGTAGTGACTGGGTTCCACCAAGGACCGCAGCCATCGCTTCAATGGTGGTGCGAACGACATTATTATAGGGATCCTGTTCGGTCAGTGACCAACCCGATGTTTGGCAGTGGGTGCGCAGCATCGATGATTTAGGATTCTTGGGGTTGAACTCAGCCATCATTTTTGACCACAAAAAGCGTGCAGCCCGCAACTTTGATGCTTCCATGAAAAAGTTCATGCCGATGGCAAAGAAGAACGAGAGGCGTGGCGCAAAAGCATCTACATCCAGCCCTTTTTTGATGGCAGCGCGAACATACTCAAGACCATCAGCCAGAGTGAATGCCAGTTCCAGGGCGTTGTTGGCCCCCGCTTCCTGGATGTGGTAGCCAGAGATGGAGATGGAATTGAACTTGGGCATGTTCTGACTGGTGAACTCAATAATATCACCAATGATTCGCATTGACGGCGCCGGGGGGTAGATATAGGTGTTGCGCACCATGAACTCTTTAAGAATATCATTCTGGATGGTGCCGGCCAGCTTCTCCTGACTGACTCCCTGTTCTTCTGCCGCAACAATATAGTTGGCCAGGATGGGCAGAACGGCGCCATTCATGGTCATGGAAACAGAAACTTTATCCAGCGGGATGCTGTCGAAAAGAATCTTCATGTCCTCAATGGAATCAATAGCAACACCGGCCTTGCCGACATCACCAACGACCCGAGGATGGTCTGAGTCATAGCCACGATGGGTTGCCAGATCAAAAGCAACCGAGAGCCCCTGTTGTCCGGCAGCCAGATTGCGTTTGTAAAAGGCATTTGATTCTTCGGCGGTGGAAAATCCGGCATATTGACGTACCGTCCAGGGACGACCAGCATACATGGTGGCCATTGGTCCACGGATGAAAGGGGCGTGGCCGGGCATGGTGTCGGTATATTCAAGATTGGCCGTATCTGCTGCGGTGTAGAGGGGTTTGACGCTGATCCCTTCTGCCGTGTCCCATTTGAAACTGGAGAGATCGTCAGTTTTTTTCTCTTTTTTTGCCTGAGTTTCCCAATCGGCGAGGGTTTTCTTCTCAAAACTGCTCATTGATATATTTCTCCCTTTGTTGGAAACAAAATTAGCCATCAGATTTTGGGTGAATCAAAAGCTTTAACGGAGAGGCGCCGAGATGGAGAGTTGGAGAGAAAGTCAAAACCATTTTTAAGGTTTTAAAACCAAGAAATCAGGTCTTGTTTTTCTCTGCGTTCTCTCTGGCTCTGCGTCTCTCCGTTGGACATAGTTTCTTTAGTCATTCTGGCTGTTGGCTATGAATTTCTATCTCAGCGAGTCACCACTGCCAGAACTTCCACCGTTTCTCCCTCTTTGGAGAGGAGGCGGTGTTTGACGGTGGAATCAAAATAGACGGCATCTCCCTCTTCCAGAGTGAACCGTTCCTCATCAAGAATGATTTCAGCTTTACCACTTAAAATCAGCAGGAATTCTTCACCTTCATGGTTGTAGAGGGTTTCTTCCTGGGCCCGTTCGGTTACGGTAAGGAGGAACGGTTCCATCTTTTTGTTTTTTTTCCGGAAAGAGAGGGCTTCGTAAGTATAGCCATGCTTGCTGCCATCTTTGGAGATAACCCGGCTGACAATACGGCGCTCATCATGGCGAACAATTTCGTAGCGCGATGACCCTTCCCCTTCCTCAAAGAAATAACTCATCTTCACATCAAAAAAGCGGGCAATCTTGGACAGGGTCGCGATCGGTGGGGAAACATTATTGTTTTCAATCTGTGAAATAAGGGCAGGAGAGAAGCCGGTCTCGTTGGCAACATCCTGCAGTGTCAGTTTCTGTTCTTTGCGCAGGGTTTTAATTTTCTGACCGATATTGAATTCCATATTAATCTCTACTGTAATTGATAATTAAGGAGGGTTTCACTCCGATTCGTATAACGGAGGTAGTCAAAAATGTCAACCGCAATTTTTTATTGCTAATAAAATTATCAAGAAAATATGAGGGGGTTGACGTGTTTAAAATTAACTATTAACTACTGTTGCCATGCTGTTTTTTGGTTTTTATGGCAAGGCTGAAGTGCCCTCTGTTTTTTCTCTCCTGTTTAGTCTCCCTGAAGTTGTGTGGTGTCGTGAAAAAATCGCTTGACAATATTTAACTGGTGACTATTATTGTCTCTCGTTGTTAGCACTCGATCAGGTTGAGTGCTAACAATAATCTGCATCCAAACTGACCGGCGGTTGCCCTCTAAGCTTGGATAAATAAGATGACTATAACGGCTATTGAGCCAAAATATTGAACGTGAAAGGAGAGCTTAAGAATGAACATCAGACCATTGCAAGATCGTATTATTGTCGAGCGTGTTGAAGAGGAAACCACAACAGCAGGTGGTATTATTATTCCTGATACTGTTTCCAAGGAAAAGCCCCAAGAGGGTAAAATTATTGCTGCCGGTAAAGGTAAAGTGACCCCGGAAGGCAAAGTCCTACCGCTGGATGTTAAAGAGGGCGATCGGGTATTATTCGGTAAATATGCTGGCAGTGAAGTCAAGATTGATGGCATCGATTATTTGATCATGCGCGAAGATGACATCCTCGGCGTTGTTGA
>JAOZMV010000200.1 GCA_029934095.1 Desulfuromusa sp.
AGGCAAAGCTGGCAGTACTACCTGAAATGTGGAGTTGTGGTTATGATTATCGCAACCTGCCGGAGTTGGCCAAAGAAACCCCAAGGGTTTTACAGGAACTGCAGCACCAATGCCGCAAGCTTGACCTGGTTACCGTTGGCAGCTTGCCAGAGTTGGAGGATGGCACCATCTACAATACCGCCTATGTCATTGATAAAGGGGATATCGTTGGCAGCTATCGAAAATTACACCTGTTTTCAACCATGCGCGAAGACCAATTCCTTGGTGCCGGCAATAGCAGCCTGGTGGTAGATACATCAGTGGGTCGATTAGGGGTGGCAATTTGTTACGACCTCCGTTTTCCTGAACTGTTTCGCAAGTTAGCACTGGCAGGGGCAGAAATTATCTGCATCCCTGCTGAATGGCCAAAACCGCGCCAGGAACATTGGAAAACCCTGCTCCGGGCCCGGGCCATTGAAAATCAACTGTTTGTGATTGCTGCTAACTGTTGTGGTGTTCAGGGCAAACTTGATTTTACTGGCCTGAGCCAGTTAATTTCACCATTGGGGAATGTTCTGCAGATCGCAGCTGAGGAAGATATCGAACTGGTAGCAAAGTTTGATTTTTCCGAAATGGAACAATACCGCAAAAAAATTGATATCCTCAATGATCGGCGGGCAGATATCTACGGGACTCCGTAAGGTTATTCAGCCAGCGGTTGTGCATCCTGACGATATTGACTGGGAACTTGTTGCAGGCTATCGGCAAACTGCAGGGTTCCAGCACCATCAACATAGAGATAGCGGCTGGTTTTTTTAGCCGCTGGTTTTGGAGCCGTTGCCGTTTTTTCAATAACCGCCTTGATGATATCAGGCTGCGGACTGGTGTCGCCCTTTAGCAGTTCAACCAGGCGGGTGCGAAAATCGACATAGAATCGCTGTGTCTGTTTCAGCCCCGGAGTATGCAACCGCAGTTCGACCATCAGTTGATCAAAACCAAGGGTCAGTGCAAGAACCACAACGACCCACAAAAAATATTTCAACAATCTCAACATAAGAATCCCTCAAAAGACACGATTAATACTACCCGCGTCACCATTAAAATTCAAGAAATTGATATCATTCAGGCGGGGATGTCATTTGACATCAAATGTAAGTTCGATGTAGAAAGTAAGGCTGACTTTTCACTTTAGGAGATAATGAGTATGAGCAATACAGATTATGATGTTGTAATTATCGGAGGCGGCCCAGCAGGGATGACAGCTGGTCTTTATGCCTCGCGTGCAAACTTGAAAACCCTGTTGCTGGAAAAAATGATCATGGGTGGCCAAATGATGACAACCACTCTGGTCGAAAACTGGCCCGGCTACCCGGGGGGAATCGAGGGGCCGGAACTGATGATGCGCTTTCAGGAACATTCTCTTGAATTTGGTCTTGAGAATGATTACGGCACAGTCGAAAAAATTATTGATAATGGGGATACGAAAACCCTGATTGTCGATGGCAAGGAGATGACTTGTAAAGCTGTGATTATTGCTACCGGTGTCATTCCGCGGAAATTGGGCGTTGAAGGTGAAGCTGCCCTGGTTGGCAAAGGCGTTTCTTATTGTGCAACCTGTGATGGTGCTTTTTTTCGCGATGTGCCAATTGCTGTCATCGGTGGAGGTGATACCGCAGTCGAAGAAGCTCTCTACTTGACCCGTTTTGCCAGCAAGGTCACATTGGTTCATCGTCGGGATCAACTCCGGGCGACAAAAATCCTTCAGGATCGGGTCATGGCCAATGAAAAAATTGAGGTCGCCTGGGATTCTGTAGTTGACAGCCTTGAATCAGACAAAACTGGCCTGACGGGTATGATATTACGTAACATGAAAACCGGAGAAACCAGCAAAGTTGGGCTACAGGGGATATTTGTCGCCGTTGGCGTGACCCCGACAACCAGTTTTATCGCCGATCTGCTGGAACTGAATGAAGATGGTTATATTAAATCCGGAGAAGACACATTGACCGCTGTCCCTGGCATTCTTGCTGCCGGAGATTGCCGAACAACTATTCTGAAACAGGTATCAACAGCCGTTGGTGACGGTGCCGTAGCAGCGATCATGGCTGAAAAATACATTGATGAGCTGGGGTTCCAAACCAAAAAATAATAAATTGGGGGATTGAAATGAGTACTGTAAATTTTCTTAAAGGTGTTTGGAATGACCTGAAAAGAGAAGCTACAGCATTCTGATCACTCTGAGTGAGGGGAGAATATGCTCGCAAAAGTTATTTCCGGGGCGTTAATCGGGATCGATGCCTACTCGGTTGAGGTAGAAGTCGATATTGCTCAGGGCTTGCCGCAATTCTCCACCGTCGGCCTTCCGGAAGGGGCCGTTAAAGAAAGTAAGGATCGGGTCAAGTCAGCGATCAAGAACTCCGGTTATGATTTCCCCGCCCGCCGGATCACCATTAATCTGGCTCCTGCCGATATCCGCAAAGATGGTACCGCTTTCGATTTACCCATAGCTATCGGGCTCCTCTCTGCTACCGGGATAGTGGATTCGAACAAGCTCAAAGATTATATTCTTTTGGGCGAACTTTCCCTTGATGGAAAAATCAAACCGATTCGCGGGGTGCTGCCAATTGCTGTGGCAGCAAGAGATTGGGGAAATTATTCCCTGCTGGTGCCAACAGATAATGTCGAAGAGGGGGCCATCGTTGCCGGACCCAAAGTTTACGCTGTGCGTGACCTGGGAGAAGCAGTCGCTCTGATCAATGGTGAACGGCCATTCACCCCCCACAAAACCACCGAAAACCTGTTAGACAGACCCACAGTTACAGATGGGGAAGACTTTGCCGAAGTGCGGGGTCAGGAACATGTCAAAAGAGCGCTTGAAGTTGCAGCGGCCGGAGCACACAATATCCTGATGGCTGGCCCTCCCGGCAGCGGAAAAACCATGCTGGCACGCCGATTGCCAACTATCCTTCCCGATTTTTCCTTTGAAGAGGCCCTTGAAACCACCAAGATTCATTCGGTTGCCGGTCTGCTCTCACGCAAGAATGCTCTGGTTCATCAACGGCCGTTCAGATCACCCCACCACACGATTTCCGATGCCGGACTGATTGGCGGCGGCAGTTATCCCCGCCCAGGGGAGGTTTCTTTAGCCCATCGTGGAATTTTATTTTTGGATGAATTCCCCGAGTTCAAAAAGAATGTTCTGGAAATGCTCCGCCAACCCCTTGAGGATGGTCAGGTCTGTATCAGCAGAGCCGCCCTAAGTCTGACCTACCCGGCAAACTTTATGCTGGTTGCTGCTATGAACCCCTGTCCCTGTGGTTTTCTCGGTGATCCCCACCATGACTGCACCTGCACCCCACCCATGCTGCAACGTTACCGCAACCGTCTCTCCGGACCGCTACTCGACCGGATTGATCTGCATGTCGAAGTTCCCAGAGTGCCGCACAAAGATCTGACCGATCAGAGTCCGGCCGAAAGTAGTGCCACTATCCGCCAGCGGGTCAATCGAGCACGCAAGATTCAACACGACCGCCTTGCCCCCTTCGGCCTGCACGCTAACAGTCAGATGCAGACACGCCACATTCGCCGCTTCTGTAAACTGGATGAAAAGGGGGATGCACTCCTTGAGCAAGTCACCGACAAACTGGGACTTTCGG
>JAOZMV010000201.1 GCA_029934095.1 Desulfuromusa sp.
TTATTTTTTCCTGGAGACCGGGAGGTCAACAATAAAGGTTGCTCCACCTCCCGGGGTTTCTTCGACCCAGGCATTTCCGCCGAAAACCCGGGCAATTTTTGCTACAGTTGCCAAACCTATTCCGGTCCCTGCCGACCCTTTACTGCTACTGCCACGCTTGAATGGCTCAAATACCTCTTCCCGCTCGGCTACAGCAATTCCCGGGCCGTGATCAACCACAATAAAGCGCACTCGGTCAGAGAACCCCTGTCCAGAAACCTCGATCCGGGGGTCATCTTCAGCAGCATATTTCAGTGCATTTCCCAAAAGATTTCTGAACAGATCCATCAACAAAGATTCGGGTATTCTGACTTCCGGTAATCTATCAATTGTCACCGTTGCCCGACGTTCCAACACTTTATCCGCTAACTCCAGTAATACATTCTCGGCGATATCTGTTGCATCAAGGTATTGTTCAGGAATTTTCAACTGCCCAACGCGTGACAGAGTCAGCAAATCCTCCAATAGATCTTTCATCTTTTCTGCGGTTTTCTTGATCTCGGCAATAGACTCCCGACCGATATCATCCAGCTGCTCTCCATAACGATCTTCAAGCAGTTCTGCAAAACCGATCAGCGGCGTCAATGGGGAACGGAGATCGTGAGACACCGTCGAAACAAAAGCATCCAATTCTCTATTTGTCTGTTGCAACTGACGTCTGGTCTCTATCCGCTCGGTGATATCCCTGCTGACTCCAAGTTTGTGAGTTGGGCTTTTTTCCAAAGGATAGGGAGAATGGATAATTTCATAAGTCCGCCCCGTTTCAGGCAGAGTTTTCTCCTGATGAACTATTTGCCCCCGTAAGACCTGTACCAGCGGGCAATCATCACAAACCTGTTCTCTTTGATAGATAGCTTGATAACAGGTCTTTTCACCGATATCGCCAATGATGTTCAGCATTGCCCGATTGGCAAAAGAGATGTGATAACTGGAATCACAGATGTAAGCGGGGTCGACCATGCCATCAAGAACAGCCCGAAGCCCGGCTTTCTCCAGTTCAAGCTCATGGGTACGTTCTTCTACCGCAGAACGGAGACTGACTTCGAGTTCTTTGAGGCGAGTGATATCAACAAATGCTTCAACACCACCAATAATATTGCCTGCCTCATCGCGAAGTAAATCGACATTTTTAGTCAGCGCAATGGTCCGACCATCTTTATGCCGAAAGGAACAGGTTAGCCCAATCTCCGGTTTTGGGGTTGTTTCAGAGAAAAGACCACATTCCATGTTGCAGGGATCACCATGCAGGAAAGAACAGTGCTGGCCAACGGCCTCTGCTGCGGTAAAGCCGGTAATTCGCGTTGCTTCAGCATTCCAATAGACAATTATTTTATCGACATCAACCAGAAACAAACCGGTCGGAATAGTTTGTAGCAGAGTTTCGAGAGGGTATTCAGCAAGTAAGCGATGGAGGTTCGAGTTCATAGGATCTCCCCGAAGAAAATATCCTTTAAAAACAAAAGCAGTCTGTCGGGCTATCTGGACTGAAGCGAAAATTTGACCATTTGAGATCAGATTTTGGCTCATTTGAGAGTAATAGCCGTAGCTATTGGTCGAAAAGGAGCTGAGATATGGGCCAAATGGACGAACTTGCAGCCAGTTCATTGATTGCCCGATAGGCTGCTAGCAGTGGATAACTATAGCACTTCATTTGTACCTCAGGGTATCTTTTTGATGCCGTTGTGCTAGAGAATCAGGCTGCCCGTCCGATGACTGCAACATAAATGTGATTTGCACCACCTTCGATCAATGTCCGGCTACAAGCGGCAACCGTTGCACCGGTGGTCATGACGTCATCAATCAATAAAATATTTTGCCCCGTTACATTTTTTTCCAGCTTAAATGAACCCTGTAAATTTTTGACCCGCTCTTTAGCAGATAAACCCTGCTGTGATTCTGTCTCACGAACCTTGACTAACAGGTCATTGTCCACCGGCAGCCTTCTTAGTTTTGCAACCACCCGGGCAAGCAACAAAGCTTGATTGTAACTTCTCTGTTGTAAACGTTTACGCTGTAACGGCACCGGCACCAGCAGATCAATCTTCAAATCACTGTCGATCACCTGCTCCAACAGCACCCCCAGGGGTCGATCTAATCCTACCTTACCATTGAACTTAAATTGATGAATAGAGCGTCGCAAAGAGAGCTCATAAAGGCCAACAGCATAAACTTTGGTGTAAACTGGCGGTTGTTTTATACAGCGGCCACACAGATGGGAGCTATTGGAGATCCCGACAAATGGGAGTGAACAGAGAGAGCATTTAGCCTCGGGAAGGGGTTTGAATCCACCCAGGCAAGCAACGCAGAATGGAGCAGAATAGTTGTTCGGGAGGGTCTTCCCACAGAGAGGACAAGCAGGGGGGAAAAAGGTTTTAAACAGAGACAATAAAAGCTTTTTGATTGCTGAAAATCCCCCCGGATCGTTACCGAATGTTTAATTAAGCAGCAATGATTGCCCCGTCATAGCAGCTGGTTTTTCCAACTTCAGGAGCTCGAGAATGGTCGGTGCAAGATCAGCCAGAATCCCATCACGAACCAGCTGAGACTTATGGGCGGAATCGACAAAAATAAATTGCACCGGATTCGTGGTATGCGCCGTATGGGGCCGCCCTTTTGCATCCACCATCTCCTCGCAATTGCCGTGATCTGCCGTGATCAGCAATTTTCCACCCGCCTGACTGACGGCAGCGACAACTCTTCCCAGACAGCTGTCAACCGTCTCCATCGCCTCAATAGCAGCAGCTAAAATCCCCGTATGCCCAACCATATCACAATTGGCAAAGTTCAAAATAATCAGCTGATATTTATCAGATTCAACCCGTTTGACCACCTCATCCGTCACCTCAACGGCACTCATAGAGGGCTTTTGGTCGTAGGTCGTTACCTCTTTCGGAGAAGGGATCATCACCCGATCTTCTCCCGGCCAGGGCTGTTCTACCCCACCATTGAAGAAAAAGGTGACATGAGCATATTTTTCTGTCTCGGCAATCCGCAACTGGTTGAATCCCGCACGGGAGACAACTTCTGCAAGAATATCGGGATAGTTTTCGGAGGGAAAAGCTACGGGGAGATCAAAGGTTTCATCATATTCGGTCAGACAAACGTAATCGAGCAACTGCGGTATTTTATTACGAGAAAACCCAGAGAAACCTCTGTCGGTCAAAGTACGGGTCAGTTCACGGGCACGATCTGAGCGAAAGTTGAAACAGATGATACTGTCTCCATCAGCAATGACCCCCTCTTGACCCACCACCTTGGGCTCAACAAACTCGTCGGTTTGGTCCGCAGCATAGGCCGACTCTATCGCTTCAGCTGATGAATCGGCATGTTGACCAATACCTTCGGTCAGTGCCAGGTAGGCCTTTTCAACCCGATCCCAGCGATTATCACGATCCATTGCCCAATAACGACCCATGATCGTCACAACCCGACCCAGACCGATATTTTCCAGTTCATCTTCTAACTGCTGCAGATAATTAATTGCGCTCTTGGGAGGGGTATCACGGCCATCCAGAAAGGGATGGATACAGACGTCCTTGACTCCAACTTGCTGAGCCAGACGGATCAAAGCATAGAGGTGGGTATTGT
>JAOZMV010000202.1 GCA_029934095.1 Desulfuromusa sp.
TTTTTACTGCCATAATGGCATCATAGGACCCATTGATCTCCGCCAGTTGATCATTGGCAAACTTGATAAATTCCGGGGGCAAGCCTTTCCCCTCAATTTTATCGGGATGAAATTCGGTGGCTTTCTGGCGGTAGGCTTTTTTGATCTCCGCTGCGGTTGCATCACTGCTGATACCCAGATTTTCATAGTGTTTGCTCAGGCTGATACTTGATGACTGGAGGCCAACATAGCGACTGCGTAAGGACTGGTAGATGCTTTCCGGCAGCCGAAAGGCGGTTTTTGCCTCCAGCAGCATATTTTCTTCCTGTGGGTGTAGCTCACCATCGGCCATCGCCACTTCAAAAAGAAAACTCATCATGAAATTACAGAGCTGCTGATCCTGCGCAAACAGTTCACCAAACTGCCGGGCATAATCGGCAAAAGATTCGGGTCGATCTTTAGCTTGAGTAAAAACATTTATTGCATATGCATGAGTCTGAGCATCCAACCTGAGAGCTTCCTTGGAGATTTTTTCAATTGCCGCAATTTCATCGGGGCAGACCCGACCGTCAGCTTTGGCCAGTTTTCCAACCATGGAAAAGGCTGCGGTAAAAAAGATCGCCTGCCGTTGTTGGGACTGATTAAAGCCCCCAACTCTTTTTTGTGAACTTCCCATGCTGGCACCGAGGGCAGCTCCCATAACAGCACCGAAAGGTCCGGCAATCATCGCCCCTAGACCCCCACCAATAACACCTGATAACCAACCCATAATCATTATCCTTTTCAGCAAAAATTAGTAAATTCGTGGTAGAGTGAATCAATGCAGACATAATGAGTGATGTTTATGGTGGCTGCAAGAGTTTTATCGTCTGGCCACTTAAATATCCTGCGGACAAATATCATTGGCTGAGGAGTTTGGTTTTGAAAGTATCTTTTATCCGTCGTTTGTGGGTGATGATGTGCTCTGCGCTGGTCCGTTTTTACGCGGGTTTTCTGAATCAGTTTCGGATCATTGGGGAGAAAAATATTCCTGCTGATGGGGGTGTCCTTCTCGCTGCAAACCATATTTCTGCTTATGACACGATGTTTGTCCCGGTCACAGTGCTTAAAGAACATCCGTGGCAGATGGTCTGGGCACCGGCTAAAGAGGAGTTGTTCCGTAACCCGATCCTTGGGACAGTGTTTCGATCATGGGGTGCTTTTCCGGTCAAGCGGGGCCGTGATGTGCGGGCTGGTAAGCAGTTGGGTCATCTGCTGCAGACAGAAAAAGTGATGTTGTTTCCAGAAGGAACCCGGCATAAAGATGGTACCCTTGGCCGTGGAAATCGCGGCGTCGGCAAATTAATTTATGAACATCATCCGGTGGTTATTCCAACGGCTCTCTCTGGAATTAACCACTGGAAGTTTTTGAAATTCGGGCAACAAGGGGGCATCCATTTCGGAGCCCCGGTTGATTTTTCTGACCTCTTTAAGTTGGAAGATAAAAAAGAGACCCATGTGCTGATCGTTGAGCGACTTATGGCTGCCATTGCGGCACAACTGGCATCTTCACAGTAACATTCTTCAGTTCTGCTGCCAGAGACAATCAAATATCCAGCACTTGCCGAATTACCTTTTGCAGACAAACTCTATCATCAACACCTCTCTCCACGGTTGGGAGGCTGATATGGAAAAGCTCCGCACCCTGTTACAACAAATTGAAGGTCGTGGCTACAAAGCCTACAAACAGCTGTGCGGTGTTTATAATTTTAAGACCTTTCAACTCACCATCGACCATGTCCAGGGTGATCCTTTCGCGCTGCCATCACGGATTAGTATTCAACTTTCAGCCGAGCAACATAGTATTCCGCCCGAATTTTGGGGTAACCGGATTCGCCAAACCGGGCTGGAGGATTTTCTCGGCAGGGCACTTCATGCTGCGATTAAGAAAAGGGTCAAGGGTCGGCGTGGAACCGGGCGCAGTGGCGAGATGGAAATTTCCATCAACGGGCAACAGATCCTCCAGCGCAATGCGATACTGATCGATTCCAATCATCTGGAAGCACGGCTGCTGTTTGCGCTGCCCGGGTCGGGGCGTTCTATTCTGGCGCAAGAAGCAGCGGTGATGTTTTTTACGGAACTGCCGCAGGTTGTTGACGCGGGTCTGATCTGGATACAACAGTCTCTGACCGAGATGAAGAGACATATTGAACAGGCAGAGGATCAGGAAGCGTTACGTGACCAGCTCGAACAGCTGGATGCAGTTGCTTTTGTTGCCGACGGCTCACTGCTCCCCCGCCGCAGCGGGATTAACGATCAGCCCCTGGATGATGGGATAAAATTCAAATCTCCAGTAGAACTGAAATGTGAAGTCACCCTGCCACATCGGGGGTCTGTTTCAGGTATGGCGATCCCAAAAGGGGTCAGCCTGATTGTCGGTGGTGGTTTTCACGGCAAATCGACCTTATTGCAAGCTCTGGAGCGGGGAATTTATAATCATATCCCCGGGGATGGCAGAGAGCTGGTTGTCACCACAGCCACAGCGGTTAAAATTCGGGCAGAAGATCATCGCAGTATCAATCAGGTTGATATCAGCCCTTTCATTTCAACCCTGCCCGGCAACCGTTTAACCAACTGTTTTTCAACTGACAATGCCAGCGGCAGCACCTCTCAGGCGGCAAATATTATTGAAGCACTGGAGTGTCATTGCCGCTGTTTGTTGATTGATGAAGATACCTCGGCAACCAATTTTATGATCCGTGATCAACGGATGCAGCAACTCATACCGGATCGACAAGAGCCGATTACCCCTCTGTTGTTCCGGGTTCGTGAACTTTATGAACAAGCGGGAGTTTCCAGCATCATTGTAACCGGAGGTTCCGGAGATTACCTCGCGGTTGCCGATCGAGTCATCATGATGGATCACTACCAGCTCTTTGACGTGACTGAAAAAGCTCACAATCTGGCCGGTGACAGCCCTCCCGCAGAAACAGAAAGGGTTCCTTTCCAGAAAAACCCGCGGCGAAAAATTGATTTGTCATTAAAACCACTACCCCGACAGCGGGAAGCAAAAATTCAAGTTCGAGAACAACGACTGTTGGAGTATGGGCAACAGAGGATCGACCTGTTACAGGTTGAACAACTGCTCGACCGGGGACAAACAGAAACAATCGGTCGATTGCTGAGGTGGTGCAATCAACATAATCCAGAGCAAGAGTCAGGATTGATAGCGTCCCTGCAGCAAGCACTACTGCAAGCTGAACAGCAGGGGCTGGATATTCTGCTGCCGTGGAAAGCGGGACATCTGGCCATGCCGAGGCTCTATGAACTGGCGGCTGCTGCTAATCGGCTCCGCAGAAAATAATAAAATTCTCTCAATTCATAGCTTCCAGTTAAATCTATGCTTGTTCCAACCGTTTGAAACTGTTAAACAAGATGGCGGTTATTGCTGACATTTTTAATGACAGATTATTTCTATGCAAATAATTCCTAAAATTCTCAAACTACTCGATCGAACCGGCTTTCGGCTGTTGATTCTGGCCATCCCGGTTGGTATGGTTGCCGGCGCCGGAGCCCTGGCTTTCTACTTTGCCACCAACAGCGTTGAACATTTAATGCTGGGAAAGCTGGGTAATT
>JAOZMV010000022.1 GCA_029934095.1 Desulfuromusa sp.
AATCATAATCCTGCAAAGCATAAAAGATGTCAAAACCAGAGACCCAGAACAGAACGGCAATTCCAAGGGAGATAACCGGCCAACCGAGATCACCACGCAACGCCACCCAGGCACCAATCGGTGCAGCGGCAAGGCAGATCCCCAGAACCACATGGGCAAAATGGGTAAAACGTTTGCAATATGAGTAGAGGACAAAAAATCCAACCACAACTGGTGCTAATTTCAAGCAAAGGGGATTCAACATCCATGCAGCAAAAAGGAAGATGATGAGCGCCACCAGAATAAACAATGTTGCTTCCAGAAACGACACCTTCCCCGCAGGGATATGGCGATCAGCAGTGCGTGGATTTTTGGCATCGATCTTTGCATCTATCAGCCGATTTAAACCCATCGCTGTGGTTCGCGCCCCAACCATTGCCACACAAACCCAGAAAACCTGTCCAATACCGGGAGCCTTGCCACTTGCCAGTGAGGCCAGCACCACCCCCATCAGTGCAAACGGGAAAGCAAAGATTGTATGGGAGAATTTGATCATTTCCAGCAGGGATTTAAATTTCTCCCAAGCTTGTTTTTTATCCATCACAGCAACTCTCTTTTTAACAATTTTTAACAAGAATAATGAAGCGGACAATTTACACCCTGACAAGTCATGGAACAAGGTCTTTCAGCCATTTGTTTCCAGTAGTCTGTCAGGCTTTGCGAATCGCAACGAAAAACTGACTGTTCGAGGGCAGATTCTTATAAAGTTTGACAGACTACTCACAGTCGGTCTGCTATGATCCCTCCCATGGCTGAATTTCTCACTGAATATGGTCTCTGGTCACTCTTTTTCATCAGTTTCTGTGCCTCAACCCTGTTACCACTGGGATCTGAATGGTTGCTGGTTGCCCTGTTACTGCAAGGGAGCAATCCCGTTGCAGCTGTTGTGGTTGCCACACTCGGCAATTCGCTCGGTTCCGGAACCAATTATCTGATCGGCTATTATGGCGGTGACTGGTTACAGAAAAAGTTGCTCCGAATCGACAAGAAACAGCAACAGCGAGCTGAAGTATGGTTTAACCGTTATGGCATTTGGTCTCTACTGCTGGCATGGTTACCGGTTGTCGGCGATCCCCTCTGCCTGATCAGTGGGATGCTAAAAACTCCATTAATTCGCTTTTCTCTGTTGGTGACAGCTGGCAAGGGGTTACGTTATTCAGTCCTGACTCTACTTACTTTTCAGGGAGCAGAAATACTTGCGTATTCTGGACCAATCTGATGCTTTACACCCCGGCATTTGCCGCCCTCTTTATTGCAAACCTTTTTCTGGTCGCCAGTTTTGCAACTTTTTTTCTATTTCCCCTGTTTATCACCGGCCATGGTGGCAGCCACCAGGATATCGGCATTATCATGGGCATATTTGCCCTGGCTTCAGCTCTCTGCCGTCCCTGGATTTCCGAAATGATAGATCGCCTTGGTCGCAAGCGCAGTTATACCATCGGCTGCACCATCATGACCCTCATACCACTGTTGTATTTACTGTTGCAAGGAACGCTCTCAGACTATTATCTGTTTCTGTTGCTCCTCCGTATCATTCACGGTATTGGGCTGGCCATCTGCTTTACGGCAATATTTACTTTCATTGTCGATCTGATCCCGGTCAGTCGTTTGAACGAAGGGATCGGCATGTTCGGGACATCCGGGTTGATCGGCATGGCGATCGGTCCACTGATTGCCGAGCCGATATTGCAAAAATTCGGCTTCCCCGCTTTTTTCCTCACCGCTTCCGGGCTGGCTGGCGCAGCCTTACTGCTGCAGTCACCCATCAGCGACAAACACCACCTGCAACAGGCAGAGATAGAACCCTCACCATCGTTCTTCTCCCTGCTGAAAACCCGTAAACAATTAGTTAGCGGAGGGCTCGCTTTGCTGTTTGGCTTTGGTTTGGCTGCCACAGTAAACTTTATTGCTCCATTTGCTCAAGAACGGGAACTCAGCTACATATCAACCTACTATCTTGCCTATTCCTTTGCGGCAGTCGGCGTCCGTTTTCTCGCTGGACGAATGGCTGATCGGATTGGTGAAAATCAGATAATCCCCTGGGGACTGTCTCTTGCCGCAGGAGGACTGCTGTTGGTTCCACTGGTTCATGGTAATCTATTATTACTGATTGTTGGTTTTATTTTCGGAATCGGTCATGGACTGTTGTTTCCTGCCCTGAATGCTATGGCGGTGCGGAATGAACCTTATGCAGTACGTGGCAAAGTGACTGGAATTTTTACCGGGGGAATTGATGCTGGAGTCTTTTGTGGCGCCATGATCCTGGGAGTGATTGGCGAGATGGCAGGATTTACAGCTCTCTTTATTTGTGCCGGATTGACTGTCCTGAGCGGACTCTATTTGTTCCGCATGAAACCTGACTACAACTTGAAACGATAAATAAAGCCCTCCCCTTTCTCCCGCTCTGTCGTTCCCGGCAGACCGGAGCCGTTACTATAAGTCATCAACTCGCCTCTGCATCAACTCCTAGAAATTGCTTCCAGAAAAACTGCAGGGTTCCCTGCGCCTGATTATTGACCGGCACATCGATCAACTTTTCCGACAGGGTATTTAAAGCTTGTGCCACCTTATGATCTGGATAGAGATCGACCATAACCTGCTGCTGACGCACCGATTCATGTATTTTTCGGTCAAAGGGGATACAACCTAGATAATCGAGAAAAATATCGAGATAGCGTCCCGAAACCATGGTCAACTTCTCAAAAACATCCAAACCCTCAGCCGTACCCCGTGTTTCATTAACCACCAATAAAAACCGTTTTTGATGGTACTGGGTCGAAAGCAGTTTCATCAGGGCATAGGCATCGGTCATTGCTGTTGGTTCCGGAGTCGTCACTACCAGAATATCCTGGGCAGCTACGTTAAAATAGGTGACATTATCGGAGAGACCTGATTCTGTATCGATTAATACCACGTCAAAATGCTCTTGAAGAGCATCCAGCGAATCGATCAGTCGCATCTTCAGTTGACCATCAAGACGGGTGTACTGTTGTACTCCAGATCCGGCCGGAAGAATCTTTAAACCATAAGGCCCTTCGACCATCACCTCTTCCAGAGTCTTCTCACCATTAAAAAAATGATTTAAGTTGTACTCCGGTAAAATACCAAGAACCACATCTATATTTGCCAGACTCAGGTTGGCATCAATGATCAAAACCTTTTTTCCCTGTTTGGCTAAAGAGACAGCAATATTAGAAACTACAACCGTTTTTCCAACCCCCCCTTTACCACTGGTAATTGACAAAACCCGGGTCATTGGTATCTGTAGTTCAGCACTCCCCTCAGCCAACGGACTCTGCATACTCCTCAATACTCCAGCTTGATCTGTAACGACTTTTATCACACTGTCAGCCTCCGTAATTTTTTCTGCCGTTCAGCAACCATTTCAGGCTCTCTTTGCAACTGTGACCGTAGCATTGCACAGATCCACCTGCTGCCCGGTATCCTCACTGATGAGCTTTAATAGCACGTAGGATTCAAGAACAAATCGAGTATTATAAAAAATTTCCTACTTCTGGATATCCAGTCAAGTGATTGGAACTGCAGCCTGAGCAGTCATTGTCACGCTCATAAAAAACAACAGCAAAAACAACAGTAGCCCGATGATCCTCACAATTTTAATCGGATATTGCATCCACGCCTCCAGCAACTATTTATTCACATTCGGAGATCTTCATAAGCGAGAACTGTGCCAGAAAAGACAAACCACCCCAACCTGTTGAATTAAGACCATTTATTGGCGAACAGAACTAACCAAGAGTGGCAGGGGAGTGACCGAAACAAAAAAAGACATGATTTTGACAGAATAAAGTACCCCTGAAACATTGACCATTTTTTCTAACTGGACAGAAATTTTAAGAGGTTGCCCGATTTTCTCGTTTCAGGTTATGATGCGCTGATAAATTAAGAAGGAGAAACAACATGGATTGGTTTTATTTTCTGGGAATTATTGTTGTCTGGTACGTTCTGAACCGCTGGATTTTGCCACGGATGGGGATTCAAACATGAATGTCCGGTAGCTGTGAGCTTCCGCGTGACGGAGAGCAAAAAACTGACCCGAACAGTTCTGGGGTGAGTAAAGAAAAATGAGATTTAAATTGAAGGTCGCTTGAAAGAGCGACCTTTTTTATTGGGGGGTCCGTACCCCCAAAACTATATCCTTAGCAACTATTTGCCATTACTTAAGGGTAATACTCACCAGCAAAACATCATCTTTAAACCCCTCATCCGCATAGACTTCAGCCTATAGGTAGGGTGAAAATAACCGGCAAAAAGAGTCCCGTAACCGCGACGGCAGGGAACGGCCATCCATATCTTCAAGGGAAACTTCACGGGCCTGTTCACGGGATCGGTCAAAGTGGTGAATCAGCTCCGTAACTGTTTCCGTATCAAAGACTTCCACATTAAACTCAAAATTCAAACGCAAACTGCGCGGATCAATATTAGCAGACCCGATCAGGGCATATTCGTCATCGATCAGCAGAAATTTACTGTGGATAAAGGGGGGTGGCTGGAAATAGATATGGGCATTGTGCTCAAGTAATTCAAACAGCAGAGCATTTGTGGCCCAGGCAACATAAGGGAGGTTGTTCTGTTTGGGCAGAAGAATATCGACCTGCACTCCCCGGAGAGCGGCAGTATTGATCGCCGCAAGCTGCGCGCGGCTGGGAAGAAAGTAAGGGGTCATAATCCGAATATGGGATTTTGCACAGGCCAAGGCACCGATGAGGATCCAGTTGAGCTTTTCATGCTGTTCATTAGGACCAGCACTGATCCCACGGCAACAGGCATTGCCTACGACAGGTGAAGCTGGCCAGTCATGTGGCTCGCGCTTTTGATCTGTTGCATAATGCCAGTCTTCCATAAAGGCATCGCGTAACTGCTCACAGATTGGTCCCTCGAAGCGAAAGTGAATATCAACAATCCGACCCGGTGTGTTCCTGGCCAGAGCCATATGTCGATCACGAATATTCATTCCACCGGTAAAGCTGAAACTATTATCAACAATCAATAATTTACGATGATTTCGCAGATTAAAGTAAAAACTGCCCAGAAGGGTAAAAGGTAGAAATACAGCGGTTTTGACTTTGGTTCCACGAAATATGCGGCGGATCTTTTTAAAAGAGTAAAGTTCACCGAAAGCATCTATCAATACTCTGACATCAACGCCTCTTTCTGCTACAGCAATCAATTCCCCGGCAAACTGTTGTCCGATCTGATCCGATTTCAGTATGTAGCTGGACAAAAAGACCGATTCCTTTGCCTGGTTGATTGCGTCCAACATGGCTGGATAGGTTTGTTCGCCATTGTAGAGAACGGTGATTCTGTTGCCAAAAGTAAGAGGGCGTCGGGTCACGGCATCAGAGAGTTTGATCAGCGTCTGGCTGGTACTGGTGACAGGAAAGTTCTCTATGTGTTGCTGCGGTGCTGGCTGATCAACATGCAGCCAGTGCATCCCCTGCCCTTGTTCCTGAATTGCCCGGGAGCGGGTACGGATTCGATTGACACCTAACAACCAATATAGGAGTGGGCCGACACCCGGAACTGCCAGGCAGGTAATGATCCAGCCAACTGCTGCTCGCGGGTCACGTTTGGTCAACAACGCATGTCCGGCAGACAAAAGCGAGAAGAGCAAAAGGATGGCCAGCAACAGAGTCAGCATGCGTCTCCTGGGGTATGAAGGGTGCGTCTAGCGTAGTGTTGTCCCGCAGCGGGGACAGGTCAGAACGGTATTGGTGGAAACCTTTTCACCACAGGTTGGGCAGTTGAACCAATGGTGGCAAAAACGACATTGTTGCTCTGATAATCCCTGCTTTTTTTTACATTTGGGACACCGACGATACATTTTTCGACCGTTGAGATAATCCTCAAAAAAGAGACCACAACGGGGGCATTCGGTTGCTCCTGGTTTCACTGTCGCTTCACAACCGGGAATTGGGCACTTAAAGACAGTTTTACAGTTGCTGCACCAGTATTCTCCCTTGAGGGGGGCCTCACATTTTTGACATCGTTTAATAGCCATTATTTGCTCCAGAATCTGAACTGATGGTTTACCGTTCCCTTTGCTGACTCACATCATAGTTGACAAAAGCGGGATTGCCAAGGGAAAGGCTAACCGAAAATAGTTTTTAATCGACAGAACCACGTTTCATCCACTGGCTGAAGTCCCCCTTTATCTGCTCTGCATCGCCAAAGTTTAACTCCAGCAAGCGGCGTAAATGAGCCATGCTTTCTGTTTTTTCTGAGGTAAACATAAAGCCGTAAAAATTTCCACGCTGATGAATTAACTCACCAATAAACTCCATCCGTATCGAAGAATCAAATGAATGAATGCTCAAAGGGACCTGACTCCCAAGGAGAAGGGTGAGTTCTTGTTTCGATCTGAATAATGCCCCCTGGAGAGCCAAGTCAACCAGATCGCAGCGATAAATAGTGCTATCGATGCTGATATCTGCTTCCGTAAGAAAATTAATTCTCCGGTCGCTACGTTGTTCTGTCATGGCAAAGCTCCTCTTATCTGCCTTGCGTGAGATTAGCTGGATTTCTCTGTGGCTATTATTGTAACAGGAAATTGAACATTTACTTCTTTCTGCACAGCTCTTCTCTGGGCGCGGGTATTTAGTTTTAGAATTATCACTTAAGTTTTAGAAATGTCACTTGCGATTGATTAGCAGTCAGGGTTACATTGCCTTAAGAATTTCAAATCGATGCTGTTGTCAAATCTGATGGGGTTATTTTTATGTTTTATCCGGCAAAATATATAAATCGAATTATTTTAGTTCTGCTGTTCACATTATTACCAGTCTGCTCCTGGGGCAAAGAAGTTGATACCTTTGATACCAACCGTGCCCGGCTACTGGGTCATATGCTGCAACAACAACTCAGCGGGAAGCATTACGGTCAGAAACCGACTGACGATGCCCTTTCCCATGCGGCATTCGATCTTTATCTAAAACAGCTCGACTTTCAAAAACGTTTTCTCCTGCAGGAAGATATTGCCAAATTAAAATTTTTCAAAGATCGGATTGATGATGCTCTCCGCCGTGGACGATTGGAATTGCCGCTGGTCGGACAGGATATTTTGAATCACCGGATTACTCAGGTACAAACTATCGTCACAGAACTTTTCGAGGAAAAAATCGACCCGACCCTGGTTGAAAGTATCGAAACAGATCCTGATAAATTGGACTATGCTGTTGATTTGACCGAGCTGCGCGAGCGCTGGCGAAAAATTATCAAAGCACAAGTATTTACCCGTTACATCGGTCTGCGAGAAGATGACATTGGTCTTGATGACGATGGAAAATTATTACCCGTTGATGAGGATACAGATGCTGAGCTGTTATATCAGGCTAAAGAAAAAGCGGCTAAAACCGATCATAATTTGCTGAAACGGATGTTCGAAGAAACGTCTCAGGACCATTATGATCGTTATCTGAATGCAATCGCCCGGGCTTATGACCCACATACCAGTTATCTACCTCCAACGACAAAGGAGGATTTTGATATTCAGATGAGTGGTTCCCTGGAAGGAATCGGCGCAACTTTGCGCGAAGACGATAACTATATCAAGGTGGTAAGAGTTATTCCCGGCAGTGCTGCTGCTCGGCAGGGGCAACTGGAAGCAGATGATATTATTCTCAAGGTTGCGGAAGGAAATGACGATCCGGTAGATATCACTGACACCCGAATTCGTGATGCCGTTGCCCTGATCCGGGGGAAAAAGGGAACCGAAGTTCGCTTGACGGTAAAAAAGGCGGATGGCAGCCAGTTGGTGATTCCAATTATCCGGGATGTGGTGGAGATTAAAGAAACTTTTGTCAAGGGAACGACAGTGACTGATGACGAGAGTGGTCAAACCTTCGGCTACATCAAAATCCCCTCTTTCTATCGTGATTACAGCGGAAAAACAGACCGAAATTGTACCGATGATTTGCGCCGGGAACTGAAGAAGCAAAATAAAGCCAACATTTCCGGTTTGATTCTTGATCTGCGCAATAATGGAGGTGGTTCTCTGTCCGATGCAGTGAGTACCACCGGGCTGTTTATCAAAACCGGCCCGGTCGTGCAGATTCGCAACAGCTCGGGGCAAATCCAGATTATGGGTGACGATGATAGCTCCGTAGAGTATTCGGGACCAATGATTGTGCTGGTTAATCGTTTCAGTGCATCCGCTTCGGAGATTCTGGCCGGGGCCCTTCAGGACTATGGTCGCGCCTTGATTGTTGGTGATGTACATACCCATGGCAAGGGAACCGTACAGGCACTGCTGGATCTGGATCGTTTTGTCAATCTGCGTGGAATGGAGAAATATATTCCTCTTGGTGCGGTAAAAATCACCATCCAGAAGTTCTATCGAATCAGCGGTGAATCAACCCAGGAAGAAGGGGTTATCCCTGATATTGAATTGCCCTCACGTTTGGATGGTTTAAAGAGTGGGGAGAAATATTTAGATAATGCCATGCCATGGGATCATATTGCTTCAGCAACCTATAAACCCTGGAAACCTGCACCTGAAAACATTCCGAAACTGCAGCAAAAGAGTAAAGCTCGAATAAAATCGGATGAAGATTTCCAGGAAATTATTTCCGATGCTGATAGTGCCCAAAAAAGACGTGAAGAGACTCAGCAATCCCTGTTATTAAAAGATCTGCTGGCTGAGCGTGATCAATTACATGATGAAAGAGAAAGAATGACACCACATGGTGCAATGGCGACGGACGATGACGATAAGAAAACAAAATCCCTGGATGAAGAAATCGCCGATGATCCCTACGTCAAAGAGGGGGTCACAATCCTGGAAGATATGCTGGGGTCTACCCCTTAACTTATTGACTGTGGGGAAACTCCTCTCGCCCTCCACCCCCGGATCATCTTATTTACCGCTCACTCACTGGTCCGGAGTCAATCCTGCCGAAAGATTATCTACCAACTGAGTCATAAGCTGAAAGTAAGCTTCCGGTCCTGCAGGAAGATCTGCCCCCAGGGGGTCAAGAATTCCTGTTTTTGCCCCGGTCCCTTCTATCACTGTTGCAATGAGGCGTGATTCGAATTGCGGCTCGCTGAATACGCAACGGGCGCCCAGCTGATTGATTTTCTGACGGATCTCTTTAATCCTTTTAGCTCCGGGCGTCCTTTCTGGATCGATCGTAATTGAGCCAACAGCATTTAATCCATAGGCCGATTCAAAATACTGATAAGCTGCATGGAAAACGATGTAAGGGGTATCTTTAACCGCTGCAAGCTGTTGTTTTAAACTCTGATCGAGTTGATCGAGTTTTGTAACCAGAGCGGTTGTATTGCTGCGATACTGGGAACTGTGAACTGGATCAATTTCGGACAATCTGTCACTGGCCAGGATAACGATCTGTTTGGCCAGAGCGGGATCGAGCCAGAGGTGTAAATCGGCACTTTGATATCGGCTATTCGGATCAACATGCTCCCCTTCTCTTGAATGCTGGTGAGCTCGACCTTCCCAGCGATCCCCTTGTTGTTTCACCAGCAGATCATCCTGCAACAGGTCAGAGAGTTTTAGCTGCTGGGCTCTCTTACCAAGAGTCGCCAGCGGTTTCTGTAGAAAACTTTCCAGATCCTCGCCCACCCAGACAACCAGTTGAGCCCGGGACAAAGCCCGTGCCTCAGAAGGACGCAGCACATAGCCGTGAGGTGACCCTCCCCCTTTGACCAGCAGCAGAGGAACGCCAACTCCCTGCATAACTCCAGCCACCAATGAATGGAGTGGTTTGATGCTGACAACCACTAAGGGAAACGATGATTCAACAGCCCATGCCGGTGTCAACAGGGAGCAAAGGAACAAACAGATTAAATATACTTTTGCCATGATATTACCTCACCGATTCAGACAAACATGAATAACTTGATCTATTTGTTATGTTATAATATAACAGTCTATGAATCAAGCTACCGAGGAAAAATATTATGTGTTCCAACAAAAATCTACATTTCATATCCGGGGAACATGACCATCAGAGCTGTCTTGACGGTGCGATGGCCAATGCAGAGCAATTATGTAAGCAACACGGGCAACATTTTACCGCAACCCGTCGGCGGGTATTTGAGATCGTCTGGCAACAACATAAACCGATTGGTGCCTATGAAGTTCTGGAACAGCTGCAACAGGATGGCCGCGCCGCGCCGCCAACGGTTTACCGGGCCCTCGATTTTTTGCTTGATCTTGGGTTGGTACACCGGATCAGTTCATTGAATGCCTATGTTGGCTGCACCCATCCAGACTATCCTCACGATGGACAGTTCCTGATCTGTAAATCTTGCAAATCCTTTGCCGAACTGGACTCCCCTCTGGTTACAGCTGCCATTGAACAGAGTGCAGCTGATGCCGATTTTGAGGTTCATCAGCATACGGTAGAGATCATGGGGCTCTGTCCACGTTGTCGAATCAAAACTTGTGGTGAGGATAATAATGAGTAATCTTGGCCAACCATTCCTGGAGGTTTCTGCTGTCGAGCTGATCCTGGGAAAACGACTTTTACTGGAGAATATCAACCTGAAGGTTGGAGCGGGTGAAATTTTGACGGTTATCGGACCGAATGGCGCCGGAAAAACAACCCTGTTGCGGGTGGCCCTTGGTCTGCAAAAGCCAACCTCCGGAACGGTCAGACAACGGCCAGGATTGACCATCGGCTATATGCCACAGCGGCTCCATCTGGACCCCACCCTCCCACTGACGGTAAGGCGGTTCATGGCACTGGCCTGCAATAATGATCAGGGCAAAATTTTATCGTTATTAGCCGAAGTTGGTGCTGCACATGTTATTGACTCTGCGGTGCAGACCCTTTCCGGTGGTGAGTTACAGCGGGTTCTGCTCGCACGCGCGCTGGTACGTGAACCTGATCTATTGGTTCTTGACGAGCCGGTTCAGGGAGTCGATGTTCATGGCCAGGTTGAGCTTTATCAACTAATTTCAAGGCTGCGTGATCAACGTGGTTGCGCGGTGTTAATGGTCTCCCACGATCTCCACCTGGTGATGGCGGCAACCGACCAGGTGCTGTGCTTGAATCGGCATATCTGCTGTAGTGGCACGCCCGAATCGGTGACCAACGATCCAGCATTTGTCGAGCTGTTTGGCTCTGCCGCAGTTCAATCCATGGCGGTGTACGTCCACGATAAGGATCATCATCACGACCACTGTTCAACCTGTGGCAGGAGATCTGCAAATGATTGATGACTTTTTGTTACGAGCCCTGTTCGGGGGGCTGGGAGTTGCTCTGGTCGCTGGCCCTTTTGGATCTTTTGTCGTCTGGCGCCGGTTGGCTTATTTTGGTGACACCCTGTCCCATTCAGCCCTGCTCGGGGTCGCCCTGGGCTTTATCCTGCACGTCAACCTCACCGTTGGCATCATAGTTATCTGTCAACTTCTTGCTATCCTCCTATTCTATAGCCAGCGGCAGCGGCAATTGGCAAGCGATACCATGCTCGGTATCTTTGCTCATGGCGCTCTTTCTCTGGGGTTGGTGGCGTTATCCTTTATGGAGGATGTCAGAATTGACCTGGTCGCCTACCTGTTTGGCGATATTCTGGCGATCAGCAACGGTGATCTGGGCTGGATTTTTATCGGCGGCGGGGTCGCACTGGCTGGTCTGCTCTGGCTCTGGAAACCGTTACTTGCCATCACCATCCATGAAGACCTGGCACGAGTTGAAGGGGTTCCGGTTGACCGGGTCAACTGGATGTTTCTCGGCTTGATTGCTTTAGTTGTTGCGGTCATGATGAAAGTGGTTGGAATGTTGCTGGTCACCGCTCTATTGATCATTCCTGCTGCCACCGCTCGACGCTTTGCTGGAAACCCGGAAATGATGGCAGTGCTGGCCAGTCTCATCGGCTGCTTAGCGGTTTGTCTCGGGTTGTATGGATCATTTCAATGGGACACCCCAACCGGACCGACGATTGTTGTGGCAGCTTGTATTGTATTTACACTTGGATTTCTGGCACCGAGAGGGCTGTTCCTTAAAGATCAATAGTCTGAAGTTACCTGACCAGATAATAAATCCTGGCTACTTTTTTATGCTGGCTTAATTCCCTATGAAGATTCTACCATCTGGACTCAATGCCAAGATCTCCAGACAAACCGTTGGTTGGCTTGCGGTCTTTGGCTCCGCCTTCTTTTTCTACCTGGCCACACTTATAATTCGCTGGGCCGCACCCCGTGTGACCATTGAATCTGCCTATTTTGTTTTTGCCCGGTTTCTGCTCGGTCTCGGCGTCGTTTCCATCACTATGATTCTGCAGAAACAGCGATTGCAACCCAAAAAATACCATTACCTGATTGGTCGAACTCTGGCCAATACCATTGCCGTATTCTGTTTTTACAAGGCGGTGGAGATGAGCTCGGTGGCTGAGGCCAATATTCTCAATATGACCTATCCTCTGTTTGTTGCTCTGTTCTCCTGGTTTTTTCTTCGGCAGCAGCGTGACGGGTTGTCTCTGGTGATTGTTGCGGTAGCCTTCAGCGGCGTTTGGCTGGTTCTTTCACCCAGCAATATTACCCCCAGCTGGGGAAATCTATGGGCTCTCAGTTCCGGAGTAACAGCTGCAGCAGCAATTATTTATCTCAACCTCAGCAGGCGCTATCACGATTCACAGACCATACTTTTTTTCATGTTTGCTCTGGGGACAGCTTTAATGCTGATATTTTTCCACGATGCCATCTTTTTACCCAATTTTGAGGAGCTATTTTTCCTCCTCAGCTGTTCGGTTGCCGGGGTCCTCGGTCAGTATCTGCTCACCTACGGTTTTCTGTACGTCACAGCAGTGGAAGGCTCCATAATCTCTTCCAGTAGAATACTGTTGGCCGCCCTGCTTGGCCCGGTCCTGGTTGCTGACCCGGCACTGACAATTTCGGGCTGGTGTGGAGCGCTACTTATATTTGCTGCCAACACAACGCTTGCTTTGAGAAAAACTTGAACAGCAGACAGATCACCCTGCAACCCCTCGTAAAATATTGGTCAGAGAGCTAACTGTTGCTTCACCCGACCGAAAGCTGCAATTGCAAATTCGAGATCATCCGCTGTCAAGGCAGCCGACATCTGCGTACGGATACGTGCCTTGCCCT
>JAOZMV010000203.1 GCA_029934095.1 Desulfuromusa sp.
AACCTTAACGTTTATGTGGAAATATTTTCACAACACGCCAAATTATGTCAATTTTCTTTCTTAAGGTCAATTATTTTTATTAAAGACTGGCCCTAGCAAAGTTTGTGTCCTCTCAATCACCCACCCGCCATGAAAAGTTTAACAGGCTAAATGGTGCCCCTCCATCTACAAAATTCGATGGTAGACCCTTATTGGTACATACAATTTGAGGTCCGTACGTTCTTCTTCACGGGGAGTCAAGACGTCAATACTCAGCAAGCGCATCCAATCACAACTCATGTCTTGAAGTGCATGGGAATAAAGGGGTCTCTTTTAAACCTTTAAATTATTCTTGTTATTTCTCAATCGCTTTTTCAGTGCGGTGGATCGCTTTTTCTTTAACCCCTATGCTGAAATCAACTGATTGAGTCATAATAAAGCAGAGATAGAGGATTAAGGCCAATACCAACATCAGCAAAATGCTTTTTAAAACCTTGAGTGGCTTCCAGAATACGAGGAGCAGTACCACCCCACCGATGACGTAGCAGAAGATTGAATATTGAAGATAGAAACTGTATGCCCAATTGAAAAGCGGCTGAAAGTTCATTTCACGGTTTCCTTAAGAGTTTCTGGCTTTGGAACACTTGAATTCTTACAAATTTCGGCGAGTTATACCAGTATAAAGAGATTCATCCGAGCAAAGATGATATAGACAAGCCAAATCATATTTTCAGTTTGTGTCCTCTCAATCACACCCCGTCAGGACTCTTTGTACGTAATACACAGAAATGTGTGATAACCAGGGCTTCAGCTTCCAACCATATCTGCTTGATTATATAATCCTCCACAACTACACTCCTCAGTGAATTCCAGTCGCAAATTTCTGTGCAGAACACCCTGGACAAGAAAGAAGGTTGAGTGATAACAAAACCAGAGGAAAGCTCTATGTCTGAGCTGCTACTCCTGACCGATGGGAGTGTGAATACCGAGTCGAATATTGGCTATGGGGCTTACCTCGCAGTGTCTGACCTCGAACTGTCGTTAGATGAGCTAAGAACACAAGTCAAAGTACAGCGTTTTGAGCAGACATCTTCAACAAAATTGGAATTACAGACTCTATTATGGGCGCTCAGCGATATCCAGACATCAGGGTATCAGGTGACTGTCTATACCGATTCGCAAAATATTGTCAGTTTACCGCAAAGACGCGAGCGATTAGAACAAAATGATTATTGCTCTAATAAAAATATCCGGCTCAATAATTTTGAGTTGTACCAGCAATTTTATCTGTTGATTGATCAACTGAATTGTAACCTGGTTAAAGTGCGTGGACATAAGAGAGCAAAACAAAAAAACGGCATTGATCGACTGTTCACTCTGGTGGATAGAGCTTCCCGAAAAGCGTTGCGAGAGGATCTTGGATAATTCTATGACATTTTCATCTTTTGGACTCTCCGAGCCAATCCTTCGTGCTATCGGAGAAGAAAACTATACCTCCCCTACCCCGATCCAGAGGAAAGCGATCCCTGCAGTTCTCTCCGGCAGAGATGTCATGGCTGCGGCACAGACTGGAACCGGAAAGACAGCCAGCTTCACTCTGCCACTGCTGCAACGACTTGCCAGCGGTGATAAAGTTAAATCAAATCATATCCGTGCTCTGGTCCTGGCACCGACCCGTGAACTTGCGGTGCAGGTTGCCGAGAGCGTTACGACCTATGGTAAACACCTTTCGTTGAAATCGAGTGTTGTCTACGGTGGGGTGAAGATCAATCCGCAGATGATGAAACTGCGCGGTGGGATCGATGTCCTGGTGGCGACACCGGGGCGGTTACTTGATCTTTTTGACCGGAATGCGGTGAAATTTTCACAGTTGGAGACATTGGTGCTGGATGAGGCGGATCGAATGCTCGACATGGGTTTCAGTGACGAAATCGGTAAAATTCTCATGTTGCTGCCGAAAAAGCGTCAGAACCTGCTCTTCTCGGCAACCTTTTCTGACGATATCCGCAAGCTCACCAACGGCTTACTCAAAAATCCGCTAAAGATAGAGATCAGCCAACGAAACTCTGCACCAAAAAGTGTCAAACAGTGGGTTTACGAGGTCGATAAGGGAAAAAAATCGACCCTTCTCAGTCACCTGATACGCAATAAAGAGTGGTCGCAAGTGCTGGTCTTCACCCGGACCAAAAAAGGCGCAGACCAATTAGTTCGACATTTGAAGAGTGAAAACATCTCTGCAGTGGCAATTCATGGGGATAAAAGTCAGGGGCTGCGAACCCGCGCCCTTGCCGATTTCAAGGCGAACAAAACCCGTATTCTGGTTGCCACCGATATCGCCGCGCGCGGTCTCGATATCAACGAACTGCCTCACGTGATTAATTTTGATCTACCCAAAGTTCCAGAAGATTACATTCACCGCATCGGCCGAACCGGTCGTGCCAGCTCGCAAGGTGAAGGAATCTCTCTGGTCAGTGCCGATGAGGTCAAAATGCTCGCTGCGATTGAAACTCTGATTCGTCAGACCCTGGTGCGCGAAGTTGAGACCGGTTTTATCCCGAGCCATAAAGTTCCGTTGACCCGCCAAACAAGGGTGCGCCCGAAGAAACCAAAAAAGCCGAAGCAGGTGCAAGCTCGAGGTGAAAACCGGAGAACCGGTAGTGAACAAAAACAAAATAGCAATAAACCACGCAGGGGCAGTAAATTCACTGATACTGACAAACCAAAAGCTGCAAGAGACAGGAGAAAACAGAGACGCTGAGTCACCAGAAACCTTCTCCCTGAGGAAGAAGGGAATGTTATAAAACTTCATCACCTTTGAACTGAGTCGCCATGTCAAATCAAAAAACATCAAAACCGACTCCAATCTATATGACACCCGCATGTGCTCTGAGATTGAGAGCGGAGCTCAAGGAAACCCTCTACCATTTGCGGCCCGAAATGGTTAAAACTGCGGCCTGGGCGGCGAGTAACGGCGACCGGAGTGAGAATGCCGATTACCACTACGCCAAAAGAAAACTCAGGCAGTATGACGGACGGATTCTTTTTCTGACCAAACGCCTGGGGGATGCAACCATTGTTGATCCGGTTGAACAGCAGAAAATAGCCAACGGCAGAGTCCTTTTCGGCAGTACCGTCACCGTTGAAAATGAAGCGGGAGAAGAGAAGGTTTTCAGTATTGTCGGTGCTGATGAACTTAATCCTTCACGCGGCTACGTGAGCTGGGTATCCCCCATTGGTCGTGCCCTGCTGGGGGCAACAGAAGGTGATCTGGTCTCGTTTGCAACTCCCGGCGGCCAATCAGAACTCGAAATTATCAAGGTCGAATACAAGGCTCTTAATTAAATTGAATCATCTGCGCAAAAATAAACGCCAGCCAAAAGGGCTGACCATCCTGCATGAGGACAAGGATATCCTGGTGGTGGAAAAACCAGCTGGATTGCTGACTGTCGGCACTGAGCGGAACAAGTCGAGAACAGTCCACTATCTACTCAATGATTATGTCCGTAAGGGCAATCCGAAATCACGAAACCGGGTCTATGTAGTTCATCGTCTGGATCAGGACACATCAGGAATCCTCCTTTTTGCCAAAAGCGAACC
>JAOZMV010000204.1 GCA_029934095.1 Desulfuromusa sp.
CTGCATCATTCAAACGCAATTTTTCCAGAGCATCACGCAAGTTATCGTAATCTGCCGCATCAATGGGATAGAGACCGGAGAAGACCATCGGTTTAACTTCTTGATACCCAGGGAGGGCCTTATCTGCAGGGTTGTGCAGGTGGGTGATCGTATCCCCAACTTTTGCATCTTCAACCACCTTGATCCCGGCAACGAGAAAACCAACCTCCCCGGCAGAGAGTTGTGGCAATTCAACCGGATGGGGAGTAAAAGCACCAACTTTCTGGACCTCGTAAACACCACCGGTTGCCATCAGTTTGATTTTTTCGCCCTTTTTGACCGTACCATCGATAACTCTTATCAGCACGATCACCCCTTGATACGAATCGTACCAGGAATCAAAAGTGAGAGCTCTTAATGGTGCATCTGGATCACCCAGTGGCGCTGGGATTCTTTCCACGACAGCTTCAAGGATGTCAGCAATCCCGATCCCCTCTTTTGCGCTGGTAAGAATTGCATCACTGGTATCGATACCGACAATCTCTTCAACTTCCTGCTTGATTCGTTCGGGTTCGGCACTGGGGAGGTCAATTTTATTGATGACCGGGAAAATTTCCAGATCTTGATCAATCGCCATATAAACATTGGCCAAGGTCTGTGCTTCCACTCCCTGAGCCGCATCAACAACCAGCATCGCCCCTTCACAGGCAGAGAGGGAACGGCTCACCTCGTAGGAAAAATCAACGTGTCCAGGGGTATCAATCAGATTGAGAATATAATCCTGCCCATCTTTTGCCCGATAAGAGAGTCTGACCGATTGGGCTTTTATGGTGATTCCACGCTCCTGCTCCAGCTCCATCTTGTCCAGATACTGGTCGGACTTTTCCCGGTCGGTCAGTGCGCCGGTTGCTTCCAGTAAGCGATCGGCAAGGGTCGACTTGCCATGATCGATATGAGCGATAATTGAAAAGTTACGGATATTTTTCTGGTTCATAAAATCTCTAAATAAAAGCAGGCGGTTTATTTATCTATGGAATAACCGCTCTTTATAAACTTGATTTCAGGTAGTTGTAAAGTGCAAAAGGTCGGGACATATCAGCTCTAACCATTTTGACAGGATAAAAGCATGATAAGGGCTTGATTTTGGAACTTAACCCCAGAACCTGCTTTTGAATTTTGTATTAATCCGATTTTATCAGATTCTATCTGCGTCCAATACAGACCTTTAGCTCAGTGATTGTTTAACTGCCCGGTGCCAGTTTTACTTTGATAAAAAATCGGCCAGGCCTCGGCAAAGATCATCCCGAAAACAATGAGTGCACCACCAAACCAACCTATTGCGGTAAGCCGGTCACCGGCCAGCCAGATAGAAAACAGGGCGGCAAAAACCGGTTCAAGGGTATAGATGAGCGCTGCCCGGGTCGGGGTGGTACGATTCTGAAATGTGGTCATCGCCCAGAAGGCATAGACGGTGGCAAATACCGAAGTGAGAATGAAAGCAAAGACCAATGACCCGCTCCAGACCTGCGGCCAGGAAACCGGTTCAAAAAAGAGGCTACCAACCAAATAGAGAAGTGCTGCCGTGGCAATCTGGACACAAGTGAGAGCTTTGCCGTCATACCCCTTGGTAAAGACATCAAGTCCAAGAATATGCAGGGCGATAAAAACTGAACAGATAACGACCAGAAGATCACCGAAATTGATTGACCAAGGGGTGTGCCAGGTTAACAGCAACAGTCCAACCAGCGCAAAACCAACGCCGATTTTTGATCCCAGTGCCGCTGGTTTTTTCAATAGTGGGCCCGCCAGCAGTGGAACCCAGATAACCCCGAGACCGGTCAGAAAACCGGCGTTGGCAGAAGAGGTCCGTTCCAGACCAAAGGTTTGAAAAATAAAAGCCAGTGCCAGCAGGGTTCCGAGGAGTACCCCAACCTTCCAGCCGCGCCGGTCCAGAGTTGCGAATCCTCTCTTTCCGGCCAAAAATGCGAGAATAATGGCAGCTATAGCAAACCTCACCCAAAGAAACGCCAGAACCGGCATTTCGGTAATTGCATCTTTGACAATGGGAAAGGTTGCACCCCAGAAGAGAGTCACCGACGCCAGAATCAGTTCTGCACGAAGTTGCCGCTTGTTTATTTTGTGGGTATTTTTCACAATGATGTAAAACCAAACAATGTTTGTTAGTCGCTTGTTTATAATAAAGGTGCTATGGTATAAGTCTAATCTTGTGATTACAATGTCTTTTTGATGAATTTAGGGAGAGAGTGTGAACCGGCCTGATCATATAAAAAAAGAACCGATTGAGGTCATCTGCCCCAAGTGCCGTTACACTGAAATTGTCTATTTACCTATCGACGATTTGCCCCGCTGTCCTAAATGCAACACTCCCATGTTAATATCTGAACTGCTGGATGAAGGAAAATCGTATTAAAATCGCATCCATTGACCCTGCCGAAAGTATCGGCTCAGCTTTCTTACAATAGAATAAGGAGAAGAATCAATGAAACGTGTAAAAATTGTACTTGCTTGTCTGTTGGCTCTCTGTGTTGTCCTCCCCAGTTTTGTCAGCGCAAGCGCTCTGGATGAAATCCAGAAACGTGGTGTCCTGAAGGTTGGTATGGAGCCAGGCTACATGCCTTTTGAAATGACCAATCAAAAAGGTGAGATTATCGGTTTTGATGTCGATATGGCCAAAGGTATTGCCAAGGCTATGGGAGTTAAACTTGAGCTGGTTAGCACTGCCTGGGATGGTATCATTCCTGCCCTGCTGACTAAAAAATATGACATGATCATGAGTGGCATGACGATAACCCAGGAGAGAAACCTGAAAGTCAATTTTGCTCTCCCTTACATTGTTATCGGGCAAACCATTCTGATGAAAAAAGAATATGCCGGGGTTGTTAACTCCTACAAAGACCTCAATAGCCCAGCATACAAAGTCGGTTCCAAGCTTGGTACCACTGGTGAAAAAGCAACTAAGCGATTAATCCCAAATTGTTCATATATCTCTTTTGATACAGAAGCAGAGGGTATTACCGATCTGGTTAACGGTAAAATTGATGCTTTTGTCTATGACCTCCCCTACATGGAAATTGCTTACAAGCAAAAGAGTGAAGGAAAACTGGTCTACCTTGACAAGCCATTTACTTATGAGCCTTTAGGCTGGGCTGTACGTCGTGGTGACTTTGACTTTATCAACTGGTTGAACAACTATATGATCCAGGTTAGAAGTGATGGTACCTACAACAAAATCTATGCTAAGTGGATCCAGAGTGATGCCTGGTTACAACAAATTCAGAAATAATTGATTTTGTTCTACGGGGAGTGCCGCTTCATTGCATTCCCCGTTTTTTTTGCAACTTTTTATCTATTTATTTCAAATTCATCCATCCTGTTCAGATGGATTTACTTTGAACCTTGAGCATAGAAAGATCTGCTAAAGTGAATACTCATACTAAAAACTGGTTTTGGAGATCACTAACTATAGTGATTTTGTTGAGTATAGTTGTTGGTCTCTGGCTGGCAACTAATCGGATTGACTATACCTGGCGCTGGGAGCGAATTCCCCAATACTTTGCCTACCACAGTG
>JAOZMV010000205.1 GCA_029934095.1 Desulfuromusa sp.
CGTAGTTTTGTTTTATTTTTATGGATCCAGGGGAGACAGAATTTGAAAAAACTATTGATTGTTGATGATAGTCGCGAAATCAGGAAGCAATTGAAGTGGGGGTTAGGAAAATCCTACCGGGTTCTCTTGGCAGAGTCGGTTGATGAGGCACTCCAGCTATTCACACTCCATTCCCCCGAGGTTGTGACTTTGGATCTTGGTTTGCCACCAGATATAGATGGTGCCTCAGAAGGGCTCCGTTGCTTGCAGATTATTCTGCAGAAGCAACCAAAGACCAAGGTGATTGTCTTGTCGGGTAATGAAGAGCATGCCAATGCACTGGCCGCTGTCGATATGGGGGCTTATGACTATTATCACAAGCCAATTGATCTGGATGAATTGAAAATTATCCTCTCCCGTGCTTTCCATCTGGCCGGGCTTGAGGAGGAAAACCGGCGGTTACAGAACTCTGCGGATCAGGATAAGAAAAACAGCTATAGTGGTATATTTGGCCAATGCCCACGGATGCAGCAAGTTTTTGCCATGATTAAAAAGGTGGCATCCATCGATGTCCCGATTTTAATCCTCGGTGAAAGTGGCACCGGCAAAGAGGTGGTTGCTAAAGCAATACACGCTCGTGGAATCAGAAAAGATTGCAGTTTTGTCGCGATTAACTGTGGTGCAATTCCTGAGAGTTTACTTGAAAGTGAACTGTTTGGGCATGAAAAAGGGGCTTTCACCGGGGCACAGAATCGAGTCCTGGGTAAGGTTGAATATGCAGAAGGTGGGACTCTTTTTCTGGATGAAATAGGGGAGATGGCACCCCTGTTACAGGTTAAATTACTGCGTTTTTTACAGGAAAAAGTGATTCAGCGGGTTGGGGGTCGCGAAGATATTGCCGTTGATACACGGATCGTTGCTGCAACCAATGTCGATATTCAGAAATCGATCAGTGATGGAAAATTTCGGGAGGATCTCTATTACCGAATTGGTGTCATTACCATCGAACTGCCACCGCTGCGTGAGCGTGGTGAGGATATTGAGCTTCTGGCCAATATTTTTCTACGCCGTTTTGGGCAGGAATTCGGTAAAAAGGTGAGGGGTTTCAGCACTGCAGCACGCACCTGGTTAAAAACCTATGACTGGCCTGGAAATGTGCGCGAGCTGGAAAATAAAATCAAACGGGCGGTGGTGATGACAGAGGGTTCGATTGTCGGTGCCGGTGATCTTGGTTTTGAGGAGTGTTCGGAAGCTTTGGACTCTGATCAGGTCAGTGGAAATAGTCATCATCAAGATGCTCTTGATATCGGGGGGCAATTCAGTTTTGTCGGGATGACACTTAAAGAAGCTCGCTTCCAGATTGATAGTATTCTGTTACAGCAGGCGATCGAAAGGTCAGAAGGTAATATTCTTAAGGCAGCAGAAGAACTGGCAGTGAGCCGCCCGACTTTTTATGACCTTTTAAAGAAACATGGACTGCATCAATCCTGACAATTTATTTCAAATAAGGCGGTTAATAACTCAGGTAGGGGGCTATTCACATGGGAGTGTACGGTGTTTTTATCAATTAATCCAGAAAACCCACAACCACGCTTAATAAAGCAGGTTGTTGAGTGCCTGAAGCAGGGTGGTGTTATTATCTACCCGACCGATACAACTTACGGAATCGGCTGCGATATTTTTAATCGTAAGGGGGTCAAGCAAATTTTTCAAATCAAGCAGCGCGATCAACGCAAACCCTTTTCTTTTATCTGTAATGACCTTGCAGAAATTTCGAGTTATGCGCAAGTGAGCAACTTTGCTTTTAAAGTGATGAAACGATACCTGCCTGGAGCCTATACTTTTGTCCTCGATGCAACAAAAATTGTCCCTGATTCACTCAGCACCAGACAGAAAACTGTTGGCGTACGGATGCCGGAAAATGAAATTTGCCGGGCAATAGTCAAGGAGCTTGGCCATCCACTGGTCACCACCAGTGCCAATACCTCCGGGGAAGATACACCGCAGGATCCCCGTGAGATAGAGGACCGGATGGGGCAACTGGTCGATTTTGTCATTGACGGTGGGATTTCTATGGGTGAAGCTTCAACCGTTATCAGTTTGCTGAATGATCAAATTGAGATTCTTCGTCAGGGGAGTGGGGACACTTCCTGGATTGAGTGAGATTGCGCAGTTTTCTGTGATTAAAATGAAGAATTGAAATTTATATCTTCTGATGTCCTTGTTGGTTTCGAGTACTACTTGCGTCCAACGCTTGTCACTTGACTTCCCGCAAGCAGTACTCGCAGCTGGACGGTCATGGAGTTCATTACGTGTTTTCTCAAATTTCTTCTCTCCTCCAGTTTATTGAATTAAACCCCGATTTAAAGTCTCTCCTTTCCAGAATTCAGAAGAGTGATGACGATTTTTGGCTGGTGGGCGGTTGTTTGCGTAATTCCATCCTTGATTTGCCACAGAGTGATATCGATATCGCCTGTTCTGCTGACCCGACCGTTTTGACCCGAGCCTGGGCCTCTAAGGTGTCAGGAACTTGGTTCTGGCTGGACGAGAAGCGCCGACAGAGCCGAGTGTTGCTCAAAAATGGTCTGACCCTCGATTTTGCCCCTTTGCGGGCACCGACAATTAATAAAGACCTGCAATTGCGCGATTTTACCATCAATGCATTAGCGCTTCCCCTGGATCAATCATTTCCTCAATCGGCACTCCACGATCCTACCAATGGCGTCAACGACCTGAAGAACAGGCAATTGGTACCCTGTTCTTCTCAAAGTTTTCTTGATGATCCCCTGCGTATGTTGAAAGGGATCCGCCATGCAGTCACCCTCGATTTTACCCTTTCAGCCAATACTCTGGAGCAAATAATCAAGTCTGCACCTCTATTGGCTAATGTGGCTGGAGAGCGTCTCAGAGATGAGCTAGGTAAAATTCTGGATGATAAAAACGTTGTTAGAGGGGTTGAGTTGCTGCTAGATACCGGAGTGCTGGAATCTCTTTTTGGTCCGGCGGATCATCATTGGGACCGGCAGGCAACCGTTACTGCAATTGATCATCTCAACGCAAAGATTGAGGAAGCAGAGCTGACAACAGCCGCTGATTCGTCAGTCGAAGAAAGTGCAGAATTATTTTCTACCCGCGCTATATTTCTGCTGGCCCGATTATTAAATCACTATTCACCTTCGGACTTGACAGATTTGCTGCATCAACGGTTACGCTTCAGCCGCCATGTACAGAGAGTTATTGAGCAGTTACAAACTGCCCCGGATGAGAAACTTTATTCTCTTGCTGCGACGATTGCAGGGACCAGGCGCCAAGCGCTGTTGGTCGAGCAGTTGGAACCTTTTGCTGTTGAAAAAATGCTCTATTGGGGTGTCTGTGGTAACCGGTTGAAGCGGGAACGGGTAGAGGAATTACAACACTCTTTTACTGAAGAACAGAAATTTGGTCGCATCCCCGATTTGCTCGATGGCAGGTTGATTGCTGATTGTTTGGATAATTCACCGAATAAACAGGTAGGAAAATGGCAACAACAGATAAAACTAGCTGAAATCAATGGGGAAATCAGTACAGAT
>JAOZMV010000206.1 GCA_029934095.1 Desulfuromusa sp.
TTTTTTCCATGCCATTGCCCGCAGCAAACATTATCGGGCAAGAGAAGAGCAGGTGACTAAAGAGGCCGGTGAACTGCTCGACGTCTTTGATCTGAAACGCCACGCAGAAGAACTGCCTAAGAACTTGCCCTACGGCACCCAGCGCAAGTTGGAGATCGCACGCGCGCTTTCGAGCCACCCGAAACTGCTGCTGCTCGACGAACCGGCCGCCGGACTCAATTCAGCCGACGCGAAAGAGCTGATTCGGCTGATACGCTGGATCCACGAAACGTTTGACATTACTATCTGGATGATTGAACATCACATGGATGTCATGATGGAACTCTGTACCCAGATCAAGGTCATCGATTTTGGTGAAACCATTGCGGAGGGAAGTGCGGAATACGTACGCAATCATCCTGCGGTTATGACTGCTTATCTGGGAGATGACAATATCTGATGCTATTATCAGTTGAGAACCTTGAAGTTAAATATGGGAACATCCAAGCCCTGCATGGAATCAGTTTTCACGTCAATGAAGGTGAAATTGTCACCCTGATCGGAGCCAATGGAGCAGGAAAAACCACCTGCATGCATACGATTACCCGGCTACCACCGCCAGAAGCACCACGGGTGATCGGTGGAGATATAAAATTTCAGGGGAAATCAATCCTCAAAACCCAGCCGAGTGATGTGGTTAAAAAACTGCACCTCGCCCTCTCCCCGGAAGGTCGGCGGATTTTCGGCAACCTGACGGTTCTGGAAAACCTTAAACTGGCAACCTATGCTCGGGAAAAAGACGCTGAACTGAACAAGGAATACGACTATATCTTTGACCTTTTCCCCCGCCTTAAAGAACGCCGCAACCAACGAAGTGAATCTTTAAGCGGTGGTGAGCAGCAGATGCTGGCTGTTGGTCGAGCCCTGATGACTGGCTGCAAAATCCTTCTACTTGACGAACCAAGCATGGGACTGGCTCCGGTACTCAAATACGAAATGTTCCGAAAGCTAAAACAGCTCAATGAAGACGGAATGACAATTCTTCTAGTTGAACAGAATGCAAATCTGGCCCTGAAGTTGGCCCATCGTGGCTACGTTATGGATACCGGAAATATCGTTGCTGAAGGAACTGGCGCAGAGCTGTTGGATAACCCGGAGGTGAAGAAGGCCTATCTGGGGGGATAAAAATAGGATATCTGCCCACCAGGAGCTGAAAAACGCTTCGGCTGTATCGTCCAGAAGAAAACTTTCAATCATTCAGCTTAAAAATGTGCGACAAAACCAATACGGATAGAATCATCGATCGTTCGACTACTGCTCCGATTCTCAACATCGAGGCTGATGTTTTGATAACCGATATAGAGCGTGGCTTTAGGTAGTACCGCATAAGTCAGGCGCACTCCGCCTTCCAACAGACCCTCAGAATCCTGGAACGAAAAAACCTCTGGGGCATAATAAAAATATCCGGCAATTCCCAGACCCTGCAATTGGGGAAAAATATAACTGCTACGCAGACCAATAGCCAGATTGATAAAATCAGTGTCAGGATCAGTGCTGCCAACGTAAAGTTTGGTTCCAACACCTAAATCGAGACCGGATACATTACCGGGTTTACCAACGAAATCAAGACCAAGGCTTCCAAGCTTGGTTTCGTCGTCACCATCATAGAGAAAACGGCCATTGACCATGGATGAGCCATAATCATCAAGATTTATTGGATGCTCGTAGCCAATTTGGAAACTGTTGTCACTAAGACCGATATCGACAGAGTCCGCGGCAGCTATTGAAGTCATCAGGCAAAAAAATGTGATCAGTAGAAAACGTAGTAACATGAAATACTCCTCAAAAATTAAAATTTCAATGGCAAGAGAACATGCCACAACATGCGTCATTAGGCAACCCTAAGTTGGACGAACCGAGCATGGGGCTAACACCGATGTTGAAATACAAGCTATTTCGCAAGCTTAAAAAACCTGACGAAGATAGAATAACAATCCTTTTAGTTGAGCAGAATGCTAATCTCATCAACCAAGGGGTGTCTTTTCTCTTTCACCGCGTTTATTGATTAAATTGAATAGATCTCCTGGATATCCTGCAAGTCATATTTTATGAAGAGAGTGCTGACCTATCTCTGGATGATTCTTATCACAATACCGCTGTCTGGCTGCGTTGATTTTGGTTACTACCTCCAATGCGCTAAAGGGCAGATGGAGGTGAGCTCAAACTCTCGACCCATTGCCGAGATTATTGAAGATCCGCAGACCACACCGGAAACCCGGCAGAAACTGGAAAAAGTTCTACTGATACGAAATTTCGCTGTCACAGAGTTAGGGTTACCAGATAACGATAGTTATCGGTACTATGCCGACATTGGTCGCCCCTATGTGGTCTGGAACGTGGTTGCCACAACGGAATTTTCTCTCAAACCAAAACAATGGTGCTTTCCGGTCGCCGGCTGTGTCTCCTACCGGGGATATTTCAAACAAAAGGATGCAGAGACGCTGGCTTCCTCTCTTCAGAAAGAAAACTACGACGTCGATCTCTACGGTGTTCAGGCTTACTCAACCCTCGGCTGGTTTGACGACCCGGTTTTGAACACCTTCGTCACCTCTTCTGATGCCCGGTTGGCAGGTCTGCTATTTCATGAGCTGGCACACCAGTTGATTTATATTGACGGTGACACCCCTTTCAACGAAGCCTTTGCCATGACCGTACAGATCGAAGGTGTACGTCGTTGGTTTCAACAAACGGCCAATCCGGGAGAATGGCAACATTTTCTTGATCAGCAGGTGCAGACTGAGGTATTTCAGGATTATTTGCAAACGACCCACCAACAGTTGAGCGTTCTCTACCGTCAGGATCTTTCCATTGAGGAGATGCGTTCTGAAAAGCAGCAATTGATCAGCGGGGCGATGAAACAATTCGCACAATTAAAAAAATCGGGCCAGCTGAGCCATAGATTTGATCGCTGGATGGCACGTGGTCTGAACAATGCCAGGCTGGCCGGTATTGCCACCTACCGTGAGTTGATTCCTGACTTTCAGGCCATTCTGGGGCAATGTATGGGAGAGTTTGATTGTTTTTATGAGAGAGTGCGTATTCTCGGCAAGGTATCAAAGGCTGAGCGGCTGGCTCAATTGAAAGGGGTTCCACAGCCACCTTTGACCGAGCAAAAATAAGCAGGTCCCCCCGGACAAAACCAGGGGGACCTGTTGTTACCTACAGATCGTTACCGAAACCTTGTTAATAACCAGGAGGCGGGTCAACTGTAGTGAAAGTTACCGTACTACCGGCATAGCCCCGCTGATACCAGGTTGAGGAACAATTATAGTAGGAGACGCCATTGACAACGACTGCTGAGGTCGTACACGGCAGGCTCGTTACGTAGGCTGTAGTTGCTACCGTTGCTACGACGACAGTGCCCCCGTAGTAACCGCCACCACCATAATAGCCATGTCGATGGTCATCCCAGTAATCATCATGTTGATCATCAATAAAATCCTGCCGGTCTTCCTGGCGATCTTTTCTTGCTTCTTGACGATCTTCCCTTGCTTCCT
>JAOZMV010000207.1 GCA_029934095.1 Desulfuromusa sp.
GACGGTTGAAGTTCTTGGTCTGCATGGATCGGCTGACGCTTATCTGTTGGCTCAGTTGTTGGGAGCGAGTTCCAAACCTCTGGTGATCCTTTGTGCCGAGCTGGAATCGGCACGCCAGCTGGTTACTGAACTGCGTTTTTTTCACCCCCATCCGGATGATATCGCCCTGCTACCCCATTGGGAGTTAAATCCTTACGACCCGCTGACACCACACCCGGAACTGGAAGCAATCAGGATGACGACTCTTTCTGCTCTCAATCGGCGGAAAGTGAAAGCGCTGGTGTTACCGGTTCGGTCATTGATGCAGAAAGTGATCCCTCGTCAGGTTCTCGATACTATTTCTCTGGAACTGCTGGTCGAGGAAGAGTATCAGCGGGACCAGCTTCTCGACTCACTGATCCAATTGGGTTATCAGCCCGTTCCCCTGGTTGAAGAACGGGGCAGCTTTGCCGTTCGGGGAGATATTATCGATCTCTTCCCCCCCGATGCCAAGCAACCGATTCGCCTCGATTTTTATGGCGATTTTATTGAAAAAATGCGCCCCTTTGATCCAACCAGCCAGCGTTCCGGAGAGGCCACACTAAAAGTTCTGACCCTGATCCCATCAAGGGAGATGATCCTCCACGGTCCATTTCTGGAAACCCTGGGACAAAAGCTTAAAGAGCGCTGCGACGAACTGGCAATCCCACGAACCGATCGTGAAGCAATCATGACGGAACTGCGCGAGGGGATTCTTTCGCCGGGGCGGGCATTTCTGCTGCCGTTTAACTATCCGGAACTGGATCCGCTGGAACAATATCTCGACACCCTCCAGCTGATTCTGATTGATCCCCCCGCCATTGAACAGGAGATCGACCTGTTCCACCGCGATATTCGTGACGGTGAGGCGCGGATGCTGGAACAGGGTTTACCACATGCCCGTCGCCAGACCTTGTACCTGGAACCAGGCGAGCTGCAACCGCTGCTCCGCCAACCAGCCCGGGTGGAAATATCACGACTGCAGGTGATTCAATTTGACGATCAGCGCCAGCGCTACCACTTCAGTTGTCAGAGCAATAATTCCCTGCGGGCGAAACCAACTTCAGATCAAGATGGTCTCGAACCCCTTTTAGAACGTTTACAACAAGCTAAAAATGAAAACGGAAAAACTCTGCTGGTCTGCCATCAACAGAGTCAGGCGAAACGACTGCAGGAATTACTCGCTGCACACAGGATTGAGCTGAGTATCGATTTAAACCTGCAGCTGTCTGATTTGATATCAGGATCGCCACAATTGACGATTGGTGAACTGAACAACGGTTTTTATCTCCCCGATGAAAAGCTGAATATTATCAGCGAAGAGGAAATCTTCGGCCGCCGCAGTCATCGGCAGAAAAAAACCGGTCAACAGCGAGCCCGCCAGTTGATGACCAGTTTGGCAGAACTGAAAAATGGTGATTTCATCGTCCATACCGATCACGGTATCGGTCGCTATCTTGGCTTGACTCACCTGCAGACAGGAAAACTGGAAGGCGACTTTTTACACCTTCAATATTCTGGAAGCGACAAACTTTATCTCCCGATTGAGAGAATTGCCAAGGTACAGAAATATATTGGCGGCGAAGGTTATGTCCCAAAACTGGACAAAATGGGAGGGCAGGGATGGGAAAAGGCCCACCTTAAAGCCCGGGCCGCGGTTGAAGAGTTGGCGCGACAACTGCTGGAACTTTACGCAAAACGGGAACTGCGTCAGGGGTTTGCCTACTCTCCACCTGATCAGTTGTTCCGTGAGTTTGAAGCGACCTTTCCCCACGAGGAGACGGCTGACCAGCAACAGGCGATTGACGATATTCTTGACGATATGCAATCGCCCAAACCGATGGATCGACTGATCTGTGGTGATGTCGGCTACGGGAAAACCGAGGTGGCCCTGCGTGCCGCCGTCAAGGCGGTTCTGGACAGTAAGCAGGTCGCAATCCTGGTGCCGACCACGGTTCTGGCCAGCCAGCATTGGGAAAGTTTCCAACAACGGTTGCACGACTTTCCAATCCGGGTCGAAATGGTTTCACGTTTTCGCACCAGCGCTGAAAATAAAAAAACCCTGGAAGCTGCTGCCACAGGAAAAATTGATATTCTGATCGGTACCCACCGTTTGCTACAACGCGATGTTCGCTTCAAAGACCTGGGATTAGTGGTTGTTGACGAGGAACAGCGCTTCGGTGTCAGCCACAAAGAAAAGTTGAAACAGTTGCGTGCCGAGGTCGATATTCTCACCCTGACCGCCACCCCGATCCCTCGCACCCTGCATATGAGTCTAACCGGAATGCGGGATCTGTCGGTGATTGAAACCGCACCGGTGGATCGGTTGGCAATCCGCACCTATGTGAGTCGCTTTGATGACGAACTGATTCGTCAGGCGATTCTGCGCGAACTGCGGCGCGGCGGGCAGATCTATTTTGTCCATAACCGGGTGCAGACGATTGCTGCCATGGCAGAGCAGTTGCACCAGTTGGTACCGGAAGCAACCATTTCCGTCGGTCATGGACAGATGGCAGAGAAAGAACTGGAACAGGTGATGCTCGACTTTATCGCCGGAAAAAGTAACTTGCTGGTCGCTTCAACCATCATCGAAAATGGTCTGGATATTCCCCGTGCCAACACAATTATTGTTAACCGTGCCGATCGCTTCGGGCTTTCACAGCTCTACCAGTTGCGTGGCCGGGTCGGACGGAGTGACCGGCGCGCCTATGCCTATCTGTTGATCCCCGGAGAAGCGGCCCTGACTCGTGATGCCCGCGAGCGACTGCGGGTGCTACAGGAACTTACCGAATTAGGTGCTGGCTTTCGGATTGCCAGTCATGATCTGGAGCTTCGCGGCGCCGGTGATCTGCTGGGGGGGAAACAATCGGGACCCATCGCCGCTATTGGATTTGAGCTCTATACTGAACTGCTTGAAGAGACGATCGACCGCCTCCGCGGCAAAGAACGAGAAGAGCAGATTGATCCTGAAATCCGCCTTGGCCTGTCTGCCTTTCTGGCAGAAAAATATTTGCCCGATCCCAATCAGCGACTGCAATTCTATCAACGGATGGCCAAAGCTGAAAATGATGAAGAACTGTTTGATCTGGTAGAAGAGTTACGTGACCGCTACGGTGAACCGCCCCTTGCGGGAGAGCTTTTGATTGCCACTATGCGGTTGCGAATTCTGCTGAAAAAACTGTGTGTAGAACTGCTGGAATATGATAATACGCGACTCAGTTTATTGTTTCATTCATCAACAAAGGTTTCTCCCGACCTGATCCGACAACTGGTGACGGAACAGCCGGACAGATACCGCCTGGGAGCCGACTTCAAACTTAACATTAAGCTTGGACAGTTACCGCCGGGTGAGCTATTGGTCAGGGTGAGAAAAGAATTGCAACTATTTTTCTGACCATGCTAATTTTAATAGTTGGCAAGACAAAAACAATGCGACATCTAACCGGGTGTTGAAAAACGTTTTCGAGACCGCGAGTGCAAGGCGAAAATTGTCGAAAAAGCGCAGTTTACA
>JAOZMV010000208.1:0-1540 GCA_029934095.1 Desulfuromusa sp.
CCAAAATAAAGAAAATAGATTTGAACTAACAGGGGTGTTGAGCGAATGATCTCAATATAAGCGATAACGGGATAGCTCAAAAACTTGAATTTGGAAATTCGACAGGCACAAGCGATAATTCCAACAATAAGAGCAAGAAACAGGGAAATGAGAGCAATAATAAATGTATATTTTAAACCGGTTAAAAATAAAGGCAGATATTCAAATATAATTCTGAAATTGAAATTAGCTAGCATGCAAAATTGCCCTCTGTCCGGCAGGTATGAACACATCCATACCTGCCGGACGATATTTACATTATCAATTTATGTTTCATATCTACAGCAACCAAATTAATGATCTTTTTTCCACTCGATGCCTTCCATCCAGTACTTGATATTTTTACCATAATCACCATTTGCACGAATGCTCTTAAAGTAAAGGTTGATCCACTGCCATAAATTGACAGATTCAGGTCTTACAGCAAATGCGAGGGGATCTTTCCCTTGTCCCAGACGCTTGTCAAGAAGACGTACGGAGTTTGGTGGATAATCGGGAAGGACCGTAAGAACAGCCAAGTCATCGTTCACGCCTGCGTCAACATGACCAGCTTGAAGAGCTTGAACGATCATCCGACCACCACCCTTATAGGACTTAATTTTAGCTTTGGGGAGGTATTTTTTGGCAATGACCTCACCGGTTGAACCGAGCAGAACACCCACAGTGACATCAGGTTTATTAACGTCTGCAAGTGTCTGGAATTTTGCTTCAGTCTTGGTGAAAATACAGGGTTGGACATAGATCCACGGATCGGTAAAGGTGACCTTGAGGGCACGCTTTAAGGTTGGAGTCATATCGGCAGCCAGGACATCAGCCTTACCTGACATCAGTGCCGGGATCAGGCCATCCCAGTCATAATTAAGAACTTTCAGTTTAACACCCATGGCATCAGCCATACCCTGGGTAAAGTCAACCATTGAGCCTGCAGGTACGCCAGTTTTATCGATAAAGGCGTATGGTGGTGCACCCGATTGAACGGCAACACGGAGTTCCCCACGCTTGACAATCTCTTCCAGAGTGCTGGCAAAACTGGTTGCAGTCAAAAAGACGGTCAATACCAGGGCTAGAACAATTGATACAAATTTCATCTGTCTCTCCTTTTCTCGATTTGCTTGCCTGAACAAGCGGGTTAATTGCAATTGCAAGTGATACACAAAGGGGGAATCACAAAATGATTCCCCCTTCAAAACAATTAAATATCAAATTTGATTCCCTGCGCCAGTGGCAAGGTTCGCCCATAATTAATCGTATTGGTCTGGCGACGCATATAGGCTTTCCATGCATCTGAACCCGACTCACGACCGCCGCCGGTCTCTTTTTCTCCACCGAAGGCTCCACCAATCTCCGCGCCCGAGGTGCCAATGTTGACGTTAGCAATACCGCAATCGGAACCGGCTGCAGAAAGGAACTCTTCAGCTTCCAGTAAGTTTTGAGTGAAAATAGCCGACGAGAGCCCCTGAACAACACCGTTATGGAGGGCGATCGCATTACTGACTTCACC
>JAOZMV010000208.1:1640-3484 GCA_029934095.1 Desulfuromusa sp.
GCTGGCAGTGCCGTTTTCATATCGGCATTCGGGGTAAGGATAATGGCATTATTGCCGCCAAGTTCAAGAATCGATTTACCGAAACGTTTAGCGATAATTTCTGCCCCGTGACGGCCCACCTCGGTCGAACCTGTGATGGAAATTAAAGGGACTCGTTTATCATTGAGAAGCTTCTCTCCAATAGAGGAACCCCGCCCGATAACCAGAGAAAATAAGCCTTCGGGGAGATCATTGTCTCTGATAACAACGGCCAAAATATTCAGGACAGCAATGGCGCACAGAGGAACTTTTGAGGATGGTTTCCACAGGTTGGTGTCACCACAGATCGTTGCAATCATTGTATTCCAGGACCAGACAGCAACAGGAAAGTTGAAGGCACTAATGGTTCCGACAACTCCGAGGGGCTGATACTGATCGTACATGCGATGATTTTCCCGTTCAGAGACGGTAGTGACGCCGTAAAGCTGGCGCGACTGGCCAACGGCAAGGTCACAGATATCGATCATCTCCTGGACTTCGCCTTTTCCCTCCTGAAGGGATTTACCCATTTCGTAGGAAACGAGAGTGCCGAGAGCATCTTTGTGCTTGCGAAGTTCCAGACCAATCTGTCGGACAATTTCGCCTCGCTTGGGAGCTGGAACCTTGCGCCAGATTTTGAAAGCTTCATCTGCCTTGGCGACAATCTTTTCGTAATCTGCCTCTGAGGCAAGATAAACGCTGGCAATATGTTTGCCATCAACAGGAGAAACAATTTTCAATTCTCCTTGGTCGGTTGTGGTGTTCCATTTAACGCCGGTTGAGGAACCGAAATTTTTCTCTTTAATTCCAAGTTCTTTCAGGAAATCCATTTTGTTCTCCTTTATCTATCGTATAGAGATTAACAGTCTTGACACGACATTAGAACAAAAAACAGAATAAATATAATATTGTTTTACTTTAGCTGATCAAGCCTGAGCCTATAGCAGAAAATCATTTTCCATCTATGACATTTTCTTCCTCAACAAATTTAACCCCAAAGGTCTCAAGCTCGTCTAAAATTGGGGATAAATCTCAGGTAATATTGGAATATTAACACCCACTGGCAAGATTTGTCCCGTTGCTATTAACTTCACCGCTATCGCCAGGGGAGACCCACAGTGTAAGCCATTGCAGTTTTCTCTCTATCTTACCACTGTCGAGAAGAATCCTATTTCATTATTGGCGACGCCTTTCATAACATGTTATTTTGTCCCCCCCCACTAACTAAATAGCAGGATCATGAATGGACACTCGAACCCTCCGTTATTTTATTACTGTCTATGAAGAGTTGAGTCTAAGTGCTGCGGCACAACGCTGTAGCATTTCACAACCATCTATTTCGGCGGCAGTTCAACAGCTTGAAACAGAATTGGATCGGCAGCTGTTTATTCGCCATTCACGGGGAGTCAACCCCACTTATTCAGGAAAGTTGCTCTATCCTTATGCACTTAAAGTTCTCAACGACATCAGAACCATCAAAGATCTTTTTCAACAAGAAACTATCTCCCTCCCTTTTAAGATTGGCCTCATGCCATTTTTATCCGGGGAGAGGATTGGTCAATTTATCAAGGAACTGCTTAACTCAATAGAAGGTTTGGACCTAACTATTGTTGATTGGAACGAAGCCGCTGATGCCAGAATCATTTCGAGCACCATGGTTGCAAGAGATGAACGTTTCCATAAACTCTGGCAGGATGAATATGTGCTGGCACTCCCAGAAAATCACTCGCTGGCAGGTAAAAAAAATATCAAATTGAAGCAGATTGATGGTCTCCCTTTTATCAGCAGAACCTTCTGTGATGCTGTTGAATCGTGGAATCTCGCTG
>JAOZMV010000209.1 GCA_029934095.1 Desulfuromusa sp.
CCGAACAGTTGGCGCCGGTGTGGTTAGTGACGTTATCGAGTAATAGAGGTAAAACTGATGTCTACTCAAAAAATAAGAATTCGCTTGAAGGCCTACGATCATAGCTTGCTTGATCTGGCGGTTGCTGAGATTGTTGATACAACCAAGCGGACCGGATCTCGTTTAGTTGGCCCGATTCCGCTCCCTACAGTTATTAACAAATACTGTGTTCTGCGTGGTCCTCATGTTGACAAGAAAAGTCGTGAGCAATTTGAGATTCGGACCCATAAGCGTCTTCTTGATATTATGGAGCCGACACAGCAGACAGTCGATGCCTTGATGAAGCTTGATCTTTCAGCCGGCGTCGATGTTGAGATAAAACTCTAGGTTAAAACCTGTAGTGATTTAAGGGTACAAAAATGACCAACGGATTATTAGGAAAAAAAATAGGCATGAGCCAGATTTTTGCTGCTGATGGCCAACGTATTCCAGTGACAGTTCTGGAGGTGGGGCCATGTACCGTGCTGCAAAAGAAGACCTCTGAAACTGACGGATATGAAGCCGTACAGCTTGGGTTTCAGGCAAAGGATGCTCAGCGGATTAACAAACCTGAAATGGGTCACTTCAAGAAAACTGGTAAGGGCGCTTTTGCCTACGTGCGTGAATTTAAAATTGTGAATGAATGTGCGGTTGGGGATCAGATCTCTTGTGATTTATTCAGCCCCGGTGACCGGATTGATGTGACTGGAACAAGTAAAGGTAAGGGGTTTCAGGGGGTAATAAAACGTTGGGGCTTTTCCGGCGGTCGGGCAACTCACGGTTCCATGTTCAAGCGTAGACCTGGTGCTATCGGCCAGTCTGCATGGCCTGCCAAGGTTATTAAAGGCAAGAAGATGCCTGGTCAGATGGGCAATGTTCGTGTGACAACGCAGAATCTGATCGTTGTTGATGTCCGGCCTGAGCAGAACCTTCTCTTTGTACGTGGCGCTGTCCCCGGAGCAAAGAATAGTTTGATTGAGATCCGCAAAGGGATCAAAGCTTAGACCTTACGGATTTAGGAGTAGATAGATGGCTACTGTATCGATTTATGATCAGAATAAAAAACCGGTTGGCGAGCGTGAACTTGCTGATGCTGTTTTTAATACCGAAGTTAAAGAGTATCTTTTGCATGACATGGTGCGTTATCAACTGGCTGCACGTCGACAGGGTTCTGCTGCCACCAAAAACCGTAGTGCGGTCAAAGGTGGAAGCAAAAAGCCATATCGGCAGAAGGGGACTGGTAATGCCCGTCAAGGAACCATCCGTGCTCCCCACTTTGTGGGTGGTGGTGCTGCTTTTGGTCCGTCTCCCCGGTCATATGCATTCAAATTGAACCGGAAGGTTAAAAAAGCGGCACTCTGTAGCGCTCTTTCAGCAAGATTTCAAGCTGAAAAGCTAGTCGTCGTTCAAGATCTTGCTATGGATGAAATTAACAGCAAATCTTTTAACCAACTGATCAAGCGGTTTGAGTTCGAAGGTGCTCTTATCGTTATAGACCAGGCTGATCTTAAGGTTGAGCTTTCAGCGCGTAACCTGAAAAATGTTAAGGTTTTGCGTGCTGAAGGGGTGAACGTTTTTGATATTCTCAAATACCCCAACCTCCTTTTAACTGATGCCGCGGTAAGTGAGATTGAAGGAGCTTTGGAAAAATGAAACCCTTGTACAAAATTATTCGTAAGCCGTTAATCTCTGAAAAAGCGAACTTGCTTAAAGAGAGCTCTCAGATTGTCACTTTTGAAGTCGACCGTAGTGCTAATAAAATTGAGATTAAGCAGGCGGTGGAAAAGGCGTTTGATGTCAAGGTGAAGGCTGTCAACACGATGCAGTTTCGCGGTAAAATGAAGCGAGTTGGCGCTAATATGGGCCAACGCAGCAGCTGGAAAAAAGCATATGTGACCCTCGAAGAGGGACAAGAGATAGATTTTTATGGCGTGTAAGGCTGTGCGCTTTGCAGGTATGGAGTAGATAATATGGGTATCAAGAAGTTTAAACCAACATCGGATGGTCGGCGTCACATGACCTCCTCTACCTTCGAAGAGATCACGAAAAGCCGCCCAGAGAAGTCCCTTCTGGCCCCTTTATCGAGTTCCGGTGGTCGTAATAATACCGGACGAATAACTAAACGTCATACCGGTGGTGGTCATAAACGTCGATACAGAGTTGTAGATTTTCTTCGCGACAAGTTGGAAGTACCCGCTCGCGTTGCAGCGATTGAATATGACCCCAACCGTAGCGCCAGAATCGCATTGTTGTTTTATGTTGATGGCGAAAAGCGCTATATTCTTGCACCGCATGGCTTGAGTGTTGGTGATAGTGTTGTTGCTAGTGACTCAGCAGATATTCAGCCAGGAAATGCTCTGACGATACGTTCTATCCCACTGGGAACCTGGGTACATAATGTGGAATTGAAGGTTGGTAAAGGTGGGCAATTGGCAAGAAGTGCTGGCGCATACGCTATGATTGCAGCAAAAGAAGGGCGTTATGCACAACTACGGTTACCTTCTGGTGAAGTTCGTTTAGTGATGCAGGATTGTCGTGCAACCGTCGGTCAGGTTGGTAACCTTGATTTTGAAAAAATCAAGATTGGTAAGGCGGGCCGTAACCGTTGGTTGGGAAAACGTCCCCAATCTCGCGGTGTTGCTATGAACCCGGTCGATCACCCGCATGGTGGTGGCGAAGGTAAAAGTTCCGGAGGGCGTCATCCAGTGACTCCCTGGGGCGTACCAACTAAAGGTTACAAAACTAGGACAAACAGACGAACTGATAAATTTATCGTACGTCGTCGGAATAAAAAGTAATTAAGCATCTAGGAGACGATTGTGGCAAGATCAGTTAAAAAAGGGCCTTATATCCAAGAATGTCTATTGCGTAATGTGGATCTCGAAGGAGAAACAAGTCGCAATAAGGTTATTAAAACATGGTCACGACGTTCAACCATCATCCCTGAATTTGTCGGCCTGACTTTTGCTGTACACAATGGCAAAAAGTTTATACCGGTTTTTGTTAGTGAAAATATGGTTGGCCATAAACTGGGTGAATTTGCACCGACCCGTACTTACTACGGGCACGGAAGTGATAGAAAAAGCAAGGTCAGATAAATATTTCTATTCTGACGGGAGTTTCAAGAGATGGAAGTGCAAGCAAAATTAAGAAATGTACGTCTCTCGCCACGTAAGGCGAGGCTCGTTGTTGATATGGTACGCGGTAAAGGGATTCAGGATGCAATGAATATCCTGCAGGTGTCTCCTCAGAAAACCGCGCCCATTCTATCTAAGTTGTTGAAATCTGCTGTTGCGAACGCTGAGCAAGGCGGTGTTTCTGATGTTGACCAGCTGTTTGTAAAAACAGTAATGGTTGATCAGGGCCCGGTTCTCAAACGTTTTATGCCCCGAGCACAGGGGCGTGCCAGCCGAATTCGTAAGCCTACCAGCCACATTACTGTGGTTCTGGATGTGAAGTAAGTCG
>JAOZMV010000210.1 GCA_029934095.1 Desulfuromusa sp.
TCACATACCCTTCAAATAAGAATGGGCTATCTTGACGCATATCATGGTGATTAAAGCGTCCCGCCGCAAGCAGCGGGATATTAACTACGCAAACTCTTCTCTGGCCTTCAGCCAGCTTTCGCCCCAAGGAGACGGGGAGTAAATCCGCAGAGATTTAATGGCTCCGCTTTTTTGTATCCATATCCCGATACAGCCCGCCAGAGTCCCAATTGTTGACAATAATGATATATTTAGTTATAAATAGACCGTCAATCAATAATTTTCGAGGAAGATAACACCTCGATAGTTAGGGGAACTTCCCTCAAAAGGCGTCCATTAACGGGCATCAAACTGACTCAATAACTGTAAGAAAAGCGACCGCTACCCAAGGCGATTGCAATACGAAAGGAGAAAATTATGTTCCCAATAAAGTCTGTTTTAACGGCACTCTTAGTTACTATGATTCTCGTAACCCCGGCACTCGCGATCGATGCCACAACAACTTATAACGCTGGACTCTTTGTTCTTTCGTTTCTTGGTTTTTGTACTCTCGTCGTCATCGCCCAGATGATTCCTGCCGTTCTGATGTTAGTTGGTATGACTAAAAATGTACCCGGGGGTCTCTCAAAAAAAGCATAGGATCTCTGCTGCAGAAAAATCGGGGATTCAAACTCTCACTCTGAGCAGAGTTAAACAACAAAAAGGCACCTTCTCATCGAGAAAGTGCCTTTTTCTATCAATAAACTGTAGTAGATCAATAACTAGCGGGGCTTATTCATCTCCACTATCTTATCATCCATCATTGTCAGCAACTCATCCAAACCCTTGCGACGAATAATTTCACCGTAACTGGCACGATAATTTTTGACCAGACTGATCCCTTCCAGTACCAGATCAAAGATCTGCCAGTCACCATCCTCATAGACCATTTTGTACTGCACCGGGATCTCTAATCCCTCGGAATGGACCAGCGTATCAACGATCGCCTTATGCCCCTTAACTCTCTGTTTCAAGTAATCGGTCGCTCCACCACCGTAATCATCCATTCGATGCAGATAGGTCCCCTCAAGTATCTGCACTAACAATAGTGCAAAGCGCTCCCGCTGCTCTTCTGTTGCACCGTCCCAATAAGGGCCAAGAGTCCGGCGAGAGATGGACTTCATATCCAGATATGACTGCATCCGACCACTGACCAGAACTTGCTTTTCTGCATCACTGATGTCGGTTCGCTTTAAAACATCCAAAACAGAATCTACCATCTGCTTAACCCGTATCTGCGGTTGTGGTAAAGCAAAACTTGAAGTTGCAAACAACAGGGCCAATAAACCACTTAATATTATCTTTTTCATCGTTATAATCCAAACCAGTCAATGGGATCTAAAAGTTGATTATCAAATACCGGAGCTTCAAACATATTCATATCATACGTACTGTCACCAATCTGCGCCTCCCGAAGCTGCGCGTAGGCCGATCGAATAAACAGATAGGGGTCAAGAGAATCGGCGACAATCCCCTCATAGGTATCCTTATCCAGAGATAAACGGTTCACAGCATCAAGAAGCTTTATAGCCAGATATTCTTTGGTGCTCAGATCAGCATACCTGAGCGGATCACCATAAGAGTCAACAAAAGTTCCGGCGGCATCGCGCAGACTGGAGGGACCAACAATCGGCAAAACCAGATAAAATCCAGGTCCGATGTGATAATATCCCAGTGTCTGACCAAAATCCTCAGAAGACTTGTTAACTCCTGCTACAGATTTCGCCGGATCAAACAAACCACCGATTCCGAAGGTTGTGTTGATAACAAAGCGATAGACTTCTGTCCCGAACCCCCTGAAATTCCATTGTAGCAGGGAATTCGCCGCGCGAACAGGTGACGCCAGATTAGAGAAAAAGTTACCGACAGAAACCCTCGCCGGTCGTGGAATAACCAGACGATAGCCCTTGGCAACAGGTTTAAGTACGTAAAAATAGAGCTTGTCATTGATCCAGAAAACCCCCCTGTTAAATGGTTCTAACGGGTCGGCAATCAAAATTTCTGAAGCTGGATCAGCATCAGAAAAAGTATCGTCAAAGTCCGCGTCAAAGTCAGCGTCAAAGTCACCAGCAAACACAGCACCGATGAGGATAAAATATATAGCACATAACAGTGTAAAAATGCGTAACGGCATCAAGCCTGTCCTTAAACTGAATTAAATTATCTTTTCCGCCACAAATAAAAATGGAGACTGTGGCCGGTTACTCACCGTCAGCTGAATTACCTGAAAAGTGACGGGGTCTAAAGCTGTAAAAAAATCGGTGACTGCAATTCCCTCTTCCGCTCCTCCGGGATGCCCGGGATAAACCACCACCGCCAGTCGTCCCCCCACCAGCAGCAAAGAACAAGTCTGCTCCAGCGCCGATACGGTCGATTCGGGACGGGTCACAAGTTCCTGTTGACCACCGGGGAGATAACCCAGGTTGGCAATAACCCCCTTTGGCGCAGCGGGGAGAACTCTGGCGATCTCAGTATGACTCATCGCCAGCAAATCAATCCCCGCCTCACTTGGTAGCGGCTGTATGTCATGCTGATGGAGTCTGACCTGGGCACCGGCTGAAACCATCCTGTCACGGGTCGCCAACAACGCCTGTGTTTGGATATCGAAACCGATCACCTGGCCCGTTTGCCCCACCAACCGAAACAGTTCCAGTGTATCTTGCCCATTTCCTGCAGTCAAATCAACAACCAGGTCACCTGGCTGCACAACTTCGGAGAGCAGTTCCTGCCCCCATTTCACCACCTTGGTCAAAACCTGCTTCACGGCCTGTGAACCCTTAACTTGGCTTCAATCAGTTGCCGGTGAGAGAGACCAATCAGGGATCCCAATTGACGCATCAGCGCTTCTTCGTAACAATCCAGCCGCCCGTCAGCATAAACCAACTGCCAGATAGCTTCAATAATCTGTTCTTTTTCCGGTTGGGTGAAAGATTGATTGATCTCCCGGGTAAACTGGTGCAGATCATGGCTATTACTACGGGTTTCTTCTGCCAGTTCCAGCAAATCGGCTAAAGATGTTTCTGATACAGCAAAATATTGCAGCAACAAAGGGCCAAGCAAATCCTGCTCAGTCTGATGAAATTCACCATCAGCATGCGCAACTTCCAGCAATAGGACTGCTGCCGCCAGAGGAATACGCTCGTGAGAAACCGAATCAACCCGGTCTGTTGGTGTAGCAAAAACCTGAAGAAGTCTTTTTAACATCTAATTATACCTATAAAATGATAGTTTTCCCAAGAGCCATGGCTCTTGTTTGACCAGGAATCTGTCGGACTCCTTGGGAACAAAATATACCGGGGATGATTGAACCATAGCCAAAAAAACCTCAACCCCCTGCTTTACTATAAAACCGTCTTTTTATCCCGCCATCAGCTTTTATAAAAAATGACCCGGGCTTTTTCAAGGGTGATCATCCCCCCCTGCAAGATTTCATCTAGCTGGGGAATAATTTGA
>JAOZMV010000211.1 GCA_029934095.1 Desulfuromusa sp.
ATTCCTCAAGCCAACCTGCTGACAGTCAATATGACCGATCAGGAAGATTGCAGCCGTGAAGAATACCAGCAAAAATTAATTGAACCAGTACGCAAATATCTTGCGCGGCGGAAAGGAACACCGATCCGCTGTCTGCTGCTGTTTTATGGAATCCCTCTGCGGGTTGCTGCTCCTGAATTATCACCGCAGCAGTGGCAAGAATTGGAGGATCTGAAATACACAAAGAAGCAGCTTGATTGGCAATTAGAGCATCGTCAATTGACGGAGGAGCAGAAGCAGCAGCACCAGCAAAAATCAAAGCAACTGGGAACTCAGATTGATAAATTACGCCGGACAGATCAGCGTGCCGCCATTGATTCAGAAATCGCTCTGGTTTTGAATGATTCCTACCCGCTGGAGAGGTGGCAGCCAAACCCGTTTTTTGTCGGTTTTTCAAAGCAGCGGAATAAGCTTTTATTCGACAAAGATCAGGTTCTGTTTGTTTCCCGCCTTGATGGACCAACTCCTGAAATCGTGCGACGGGTGATTGATGATAGCTTGTACGCCGAAAAGGAGGGTTTGAAAGGGCAAGCTTATTTTGATGCGCGCTGGAAAATGCCGGAAAAGAAGCATCTGGAAGGTTATGCTCTCTATGATGCCTCGATTCATAAAGCGGCTGAGTTAACCGGAAAACTCAGCTCTCTACCGGTGCATTTCGATCAGGATGAACGCCTTTTTCAGCCGGGAGAAGCTCCCCGGGCCGCCCTTTATTGTGGCTGGTACAGTCTGGGAAGATATGTTGATGCTTTCGACTGGCAACGGGGTGCAGTGGGCTATCATATTGCCAGCAGTGAAGCAACAACCTTGAAAAAAGAGGGAAGTCAGGTCTGGTGCAAGCGGATGTTGGAAGATGGAATAGCGGCAACTGTTGGTCCGGTTGCAGAACCTTACGTACAGGGATTTCCCTTGCCAGAGTTGTTCTTCGGTTTTCTGCTCGACGGCTATTATACTCTGGCAGAAAGCTATTTTCTCAGCACTCCATATTTATCTTGGCAGATGATTCTGATTGGCGATCCGCTCTACCGTCCGTTTCGAAATATAATAACAGGAAAATAAAGGGATTTAAATTTTGTCCAGTGATGCAGGTTTACAATATCCAGGGTTCAGCAAGGCTGTCGTGCGCCGACCGGGGCGCAGCATCGTGTTTGGTTTGTCGGAGTCCTCAGATAAACTACCAGTTTATGAAAAGGCACTGGAACAGCATGATCATTATGTGAAAACTCTGCAAGAGTGTGGTCTGAATAGCATAATTCTTGAAGCCTCTGAGGAATTTCCCGATTCAACATTTGTTGAAGATGTCGCCGTGTTGACCCCAGAATGTGCCATTATTACCGCTCCTGGCGCGAAATCGCGTGCAGGAGAAATTCTGGAGATCAGAGCAATATTGGAAGATTTCTTCTCTTGTATTGAACAAATAACGTCTCCGGGTACGCTGGAAGGTGGCGATGTTATGCAGGTAGGAACCCATTATTATATTGGTCTGTCGAGTCGAACCAACAGGGAAGGGGCGCGTCAATTGATCACCATCCTTGAGAAATATGGGATGACTGGTTCTATAATTTCGGTTTCTAATTTTCTGCACCTCAAAACCGGGGTGACCTGGGTTGGCAACAATACCCTTGTGGTCGCTAGAAAATTTACAATTCCTGCTGATTTTAAGAAGTTCAATATTATTCAAGTTGGAGAAGGTGAAGGAGGGGCCGCTAACTGTATTCGTGTTGGTGATAAGGTGATAATCCCAGCCGGTTTTCCAAAAACAAAAAAGCGGCTCTGTCACGCTGGATTTGCGGTGGTTGAAGTCGATATCTCAGAATTTGCAAAAATAGATGGTGGCTTAACCTGTTTATCTTTGAGATTTTAGTACGGGTGGGGAGAATGTGGACGATCTGGAGTGTGGAGGTGGAACTGGTCAGCGAACCTGAAACCGGTCAAATTCGCCAGTTGGCGTTTTCCACTCGACCTGCAGGTCATCCACCTGCGCCATATCGGGACCCCTTTTGCACCAGTCAATGACAGCCTGAACGGCAGCTTCATCTCCCTCAAAAACTGCCTCGACTGAACCGTCCGGAGTATTTCGACACCACCCTTTGACGCCATACTGTCCAGCGGTATTTTTGGTGCTCTGGCGGAACCAGACACCCTGAACCCTTCCGCTGACACGGACTTCTGCTCTCACGGTTGTCATGCTACGGCCCTGATTCGATCAGTTGGAGAAACTCATCTTCACTGAGAACCTTGATTCCCAGTTGCTCTGCTTTAACCAGTTTGCTGCCAGCGCCGGGACCGGCCACAATATAATCGGTTTTTTTACTCACTGACCCGCTGGCTCGACCTCCCTGAGCCTCCACCAGTTCCTCCCCCTCTTTACGGCTGAAACGGTTCAATGACCCGGTAAAAACAAAGATTTTCCCTTGCAGCTTTTCACCTCTTTTATGTTCGCTGGCTTGGGGGGTGAGGCCTAATTCCTGTAGCTCCATAAGGAGGTTACGATTATTGTTGTCACTAAAAAAAGCGACCACACTGTCACTAACCTGAGGGCCAATTTCATGGATGGCAAGCAGTTCATCATGACTGGCCGCCGCAAGTTTTTCCAGAGTGTTGAAGTGATGACTGAGTACTTTTGCCAGATGGTTGCCAACGTGGCGAATTCCAAGTCCAAAAATGAAATTTTCTAGCGGACAGCACTTGCTTGCAGCAATTGCTTGTAGCAGATTGTCAGCCAGTTTGTCTCCCATCCGGTCAAATTGGAACAGGTCGTCTTTATTCAGGCGGTAGAGATCGGCGATGTTTTTGACCAGATCAAGGCGCAGCATCTGATCAAGCAGACGATCACCCAGCCCTTCAATATTCATAGCATTGCGTGAACAGAAGTGTTTGAGTGATTCTTTGAGCCGGGCCGGGCAGTTCACATTTTGACAGCGGGGAACAACTTCATCCAATTCACGTACCAGAGGTGAAGCACAAACTGGACAATATGTCGGTTCCTGGATTGTTTGTTCATTGCCAGACCGTTTTTCAGTGACAACCCTGACGATATCGGGGATGACGTCTCCGGCCCGTTCAACGATAACTGTATCACCAATCATAACCCCAAGCCGGGAAATCTCCTCCCAATTATGGAGGCTGGCGCTGGAGACGGTGACACCGCTAACGTTGACTGGACGAAGATTGGCAACCGGGGTGACTGCTCCGGTTCGACCAACCTGCAGCCGGACCGATTCCAATATGGTCTCTTCTTGTCGCGCCGGGAACTTGCAGGCAATTGCCCAGCGGGGGGTACGACTTTTTTCACCCAACTCCTGTTGCAGCGAGCGACTGTTAACTTTTACCACCATGCCATCAATTTCATAAGGGAGCTGTTCGCGCAGGCCTTGTAACTCTTTATATCGGGAAATCACCGCTTCAATATTTTTT
>JAOZMV010000212.1 GCA_029934095.1 Desulfuromusa sp.
ACGATGGAGTCAATCGATGTATTTGAATTCTCCATCAAGGTTGCCCGATTGCCACTAACGGGGCCAAACCCGTTGATTGTTTTCCCCATCTGGAACAGATGGGCATAGCGTTGTGGCACAGCAGCTGGCAAATCCGGAGTATCTGCTCCCTCAGGTTCATTAACCCGGGGCAGCCGCTGCAACACGTCACGAAGTTTCTCTATACGGTAGCGTCCGATGCTGGTTTCACCGAAGAGGAGGTAAGCAAGAATACCCAATAATGGGATGGAAATGATGACCACGACCCAGGCAATGCGCGAAGCCGGTTCGCGATACGGTCGCAACAGCACCCGCACAATAATTGCGATCTGAACCAAGATATGAAGAATGTAAAAGATTACCCCGATAAATGTTCCCAGACTCATTGAATTCCCTCCGTGCAGTCGTCCGACTCCACCTTTGGTTCAGGTTCCGGAGGGATAGCCTTGTTCCCTACATCTGAACTGCGAAGATGCAGATCCATTTGCGGAAAGGGAATCTCAATACCGGCCTCACGAAAGGCCCGTTCGATCTGATGATAAAGATCACTTTTCACTCCCAGCCTGGTATCAGCATCCGGCACCCAGACCCGCAGCTCGAAATCGAGGGAACTCTCTCCAAAACTGAGAAACAGAACTTCTGGAGCAGGTGATTTTGACACCACTTCGTGTGCTTTCCCACAGGCTAGAATCGTTTCTACGACCAGCGGAACATCGGAGCCGTAAGCCACACCAACCGGAACCGAGAGCCGTACTTGACGATTGAGCAGAGTCCAGTTGGTGACTGGATTACTGATAAGATCTGCATTAGGAATAATCACATCCGCCTGATCGAAAGTCTCGACAATTGTCGCTCGCAGACCGATCTTTTTAATTCGCGCACTCTGGTTGTTAAGTTCAATGGTATCCCCCTCTCTTAAGGGGCGTTCAAAGAGTAAGATCAGACCAGAGACAAAATTATTCACAATCCCCTGCAGGCCAAAACCGATACCAACACCAAGAGCCCCCATAACAATAGTAAGCTTGGTGAAATCAAAACCAAGGATCATAAATGCTAACAGAAAACCAATAAAAACAATGCAATAGCGGATCAATTTACTGATTGAATTCTGCACCCCCCGTTGCATCTTATGGCCGGTGACCACTTCATCGAGAATGACTTTCGGCAGGATTTTTGCGATCAGGAGCGTAATATAGAAGACCGCTGCAAAGGCGACAACCATACCAACACTGATATGCAGAGTTCCTATGGAAAAGCCCATGGAAAGAAGATCTGTTGTTGCCGCCAGCATGTCACTATATAGACCCAGCGACACCAGGGTGGTCGGCAGAAAACCGAACCCCACAATAGTAGCAAGAAATACAACTCCCACTTTTTGAGAAAAATATTCCGCATCATTCCGCAGCAGCTTTACCTGCCAGACCGGTGAAGAGAAAAATACCCAATGGAGTCCACCATTAATCATATACATGAGCAATAGGTAGGGAAACGTCAGAGCCGTTGATTGAATTATCGCCAGGAACAGATATCCAGAAACACGGTCTTTACCAAAAAGTTCAGCCAGAATGATGACAACCGCAAAGCCACAGCCAACTCGAAGTAACCAGTGGTAAAAACCGGTTTCGGGTAGAGAGGCACATTCCCTGAGCCAACGGATAAAAAAGTAAAGAGCCAGAATTGAGACCAGGAAGATATAGAGCCGATAAAGGGGGAGTGGGAAATTGATTGTCAGCAATAGTGTGGTCACGATAAAAACGGTCATCACACCATAGATCGCCTGCTTCCTCCACCGCTGTTCAACCACTCTCCCCAAAAGCCTGGCACAAGTGATACCCCCAACAATCATATATGCGAGCTTCCACGTACCTAACCCTTGCGAGTAGGCCAGGGACAATCCTGAGGTCAGACTGACAATGAAAAGGGAGACAGAAACCGGTCTTGTAGATAGGAATTTCCAGCGTTTTGATTCATTCAGACTCTTCTTGTTCCTGTATACAACGCTGATGACAACCAGAAAGTAGAGAGCCTGAAGGAGGAGAATCCAGCCATGTTGTACAAAAGATCGATAGTCTGGCCATGGTATCAGTCGCAGGCCCGACCGCACCGCAACCCATATTTCACCTTTAAACTGGGAAAGATAGCTGGAAGAGATCATCGGCGGGGATTGGCTGATCTGATAATCCTTCCTGGTCACCTCAATAAAGTCCTGCAGGTCAGCGTCTAAAGCATTGAGTTCCCCCATGGCAACGCTCTCTTTGGTCTGCGCCACCAGCAGGGTCTGAAGATGCTGCGAAATCAGATTCAGGGCGGTATCAATTGTGTCATTCGCCTGAATAAAGGTGAGTTTAAGCTGGGCAGGAGCCTGTTCTTTCAGCAGGGAGGACTGCCAACCAGCCCAAAGTGCCTTTGTAGTTGACCATTCTGTCTGCCAACGATCAAGCCGGAGGATTTCACCTTTAAGAGGCCTGCTGATGTTCTTGACAAACCCTTTCTTTTCCCGAATCAGTTGTTTGAGCAAGGAAATCTTGACGACACTGGGAGCAGTTAAACTCTTCTGTTGTTGTAATTGAGTGGCACCCTTTTTCAGGTCCGCCATGACCCCGGCATACTTTTTTTCTATACCGGCAACGTCCGGAACTTCTTTGAGTTGGCTTTCCAGCTCTGCAAAACGGCCTGATAATACTCCTGCCCGGGGAATGATATCGGCCAACCCGGGGACAACGGACTTCTTCTCTTGCTTCACGACAGGGGGCTGCTGCTTCTGAGTTAGCTGGCTGGCCAATGCCTGCCCCGGAAGTAGAAGAGAAACCAGCAATAACGCAACTAGAAAAATTATATTTGATCTGTTTTTCAAACTATCCACCCCGCCAGAAACAGAATTTATCACCACAATCTGCAAAATCTGACAGCCTTTTAAAGGCTGTCAGATCAAATTTTCAGTCAACCCAGGACTGTCCCGAATAGCACTAAGTTTAAGCACTTTTAGCGACGTTCGTAAGGTCTTTAACTTTGTTTTGAACTACCCCTCCCGTGTAACGCAGCCGGAATGGAACAGTTGATTTGAGAAAAAGAACGGCGAATGTTTGAAGGCGTAGCCTGGGACAGTCCCGGCTTTGCTGGCAGTCCTTACTCCGTCCAGAAGATGAAGCCTTCAATACGGCGGTTCTGTGCCCGACCCTCGGCTGTCGCATTACTGGCCACAGGATTTGCTTCTCCGTACCAGACCTGAACAATTCGATCTGCTGAAATATTGAATTTTTCTCCCAGATAATCAACAACGCTGGCAACCCGACGGTGGGACAAGCCCAGATTATATTCTGAAGTTCCAGTGCTGTCTGTGAATCCGGAAATAGCCAGACGGGCTTTGGGAGTTGCCTGCAGATATTCCCCCAGCAATTTCATACCATCTGTAT
>JAOZMV010000213.1 GCA_029934095.1 Desulfuromusa sp.
TGCTACCACAATCCCATTAGTTTTAATGACGGCGCAGATTGCGTCACCGGAAATGCGTGCTGCAGGGCTTGAATTTGGAGTTTATGATTTTATCTCTCAGCCAATCAGTAAAGTTGAGATGCTGGCACTGATAAAAGTGATGTTGCGATTGTGTGAAGGCGAACAGTGCTCACTTGAAAATTACCAGCAATTGCAACACCAGTTGACCGAGCATGAAGACCGTCTGCATTGGATCAGTGAGCTTTTGATTTCCAGTAATGGCTCATTGACAAATTCGGATCAACAACTGCTCAATCATCTGGTGAATGACTTTCCTGACCCGGCGCAAGTTGATGAGAAATTGTTCTTTGAAAAACTTGTAACTGAACTTCCAAGCTCCTGGTGTCGTACGCTGTTGAAGTTGTCTCTTCTTGACCGGGTTCCAGTATCTCTGGCGCATAAATTGAGTGAGATCACTGATGTTACCGTGATTTTTGATTATTTAAGCCGCTATCAATTATCCCTGAAGCAAATAGACAATAATGTGGAATACCTGTTTTTCAACCCTCAGGCGAAAGGTCTGTTACGCCAGAAAGCGGAACAGGAACTTGATGAGATTGATCGACAGCAGGTTTTTCTCGCTGCTGCAGAATGGTATCGAACCCAGAAAGATTATGGCACGACTCTTGGGTGTCTGGTATCCGCAGGTCAGTATGGAGCTATTTCGCAATTACTCAACCAATTAGGTTTAACTCTACTGGATAAAGATTACGGCTCTCAAATTCAACCTCACATTAACCAGATTCCGGAAACTGTTGCTGAGACTGATGGCTGGCTCAGTCTGTTCCGAGGGATTAACTACCTGCGACAACCATCACTTGATACTGTGAAATGGCTGGAATTGGCATACCGGCATTTTCAAGCTGCTGCTGATTCTCGCGGGCTACTACTGACACTGACTCAGCAAATGCTCCAAATGCTTTTATTTGGCGAATCCTTTGAGCGCTGGATTCATCGTTTGGAGCTGTTTAGAAAACTGGCTGCTGAGCAGCTTCCTCTGGTTGAACCTGTTGAGCGTCTCAAGCTTTCTTTTGTATCAGGTCTAGCGGAATTATTTATTGCTGGTGACCTGAAAGCAGTAGAAAAAATCCTGTCGACAAGTTTAGCCGAAGCTCAACGGCTGAAATTATCGGAACAGCAGCTGGAATTTAATCTGCTACGTTCATTGTATGCAATGCATCATGGGCGCTATCTGGTAGCGAGCACTGCTCTGGAACAGGGGCTGAACTTGAGTATTGAGTGGGGTCACCTGGTTCCCAATAGTTTGTTACAGGTTGTTGCCTGTAGTTTGCTGCATGCCTCCGGTCAGTTGGACGAATTACTCTTGCAGAAAAAAATTATGACCGATTGCTGCGGTGCTGATATCCAGAGACATACGGGCATTTCAGCGTTACTTGGCTATTATACCGCCAGTGTGTATTTGTCGCGTGGTGAGCGGCAGAGGGCATTGGAGACTCTTGAAATTGCCCTGCTGGATGGGCAGGCGGTTAATAATATACAGGTGCAAAATCGTTTGTTGCAATACCGGGGTTGGGTGCAAGCCCTGTCTGGTCATAAATCTGCGGCGCAGGCTGATCTTGAAACCGGTTTGCAGTTGCGGAAACAGGCTGGTGGAACTCTTTATTATATAGAAAATTTATTGATTGCAGGAGCCACCTGTTTTTCCCTGCAACAGTTTGATCAGGCGGTTGAATATCTTTCTGAAGGCCTGACTGAATCGAAAAAATATAAAGAGGAACGATTTCGCACCGGCTTGCATGCCTGGTTGGCTGTGGTGCAGAACCGGCGTGGTGATTCAGCAAGCGCGGTTGAACATCTCCGGGATTTTTTTGAACTACTGAAGCGACACAGAGGACATTATTTTATCGGATTAGTGCCCGAATTGCTCAATGAGTTACAGTTACTTGTAACGCAAAAAAACGAACTTATTTTGCTGCAGCCAATACTGGAAAGATGCCTTCTGACTTCTCTTAATGGGAATCAACAGCAGATTCCATTGCTCAGAGTTCATTGCCTGGGTGGGTTTCAGTTACGATTACAACGGGAATTTTTTGATCTGAATCAGGTTGGACAGGCTTCCAGGCAGATTCTTGCACTTTTGATTGTTGCGCCGAATCGGACTCTAAGTATTGAGTTGCTGATGGGATTGTTATGGCCTGACAGCTCGACAAAAAAGGCAAGAAACAGCTTTGATACGGCACATTCCCGGTTACGTAAAGCCCTGGAAAATTCCTTTGGAAAGCAGATATGGCGGGATTATCTGGTGTTGAAAAAGGGAATGTTGACGCTCCACTATGTGCAAATTGATAGCTTATTATTCAGTGACACGATGGGGGTAGCACGCTACCATTTGCAACGGGATAATTTTTGGCAGGCAGAACATGCTTTGTGGAAAATGGATCGCCTCTGGAATGGGGAATTTTTGGCCGGGTATGATCTGGATGGTGATCTTCTGTTCCAGCGTGAGCAGTTGACGCAATTGCGGCTGGAACAACTTGTTATGCTTTCTCGATTGTTACAGCAGCGTCAGCAGCAAGAGGAATCGGTCAGGTTATTACAGCAGGGATTATTGCTGGATCCAACTTATGATCCTATAATCAGACAATTATTATTACTCTATCGACAGCAACAGAATTTTCATGCTACCAGTTTATTACTGGAAAAGTATCGAACTGCTCTTCAAAATGAAGAATATCAGCCTGCAGAGATTGAAGAACTCATTGAAGTTTTAGGGACAATATAATTTTCAATTTGTATAACAATAAACGAAGGAGAACAGATCATCATGTCAAGTTGCGAAGGTTGTAGTGATAGCTCCTGCTCAATCAACCAGCAGGGTAATCCGCAGGATAAACAGTTCCAGATGCGTCAAGCTCTGGACAAGCGGATGTGCGAAGTTAAAAATCAAATTATTGTCATGTCAGGTAAGGGCGGTGTTGGCAAGAGTACCACCGCAGTCAATTTGGCACTGGCACTGGTAGCACAGGGGAAAAAGGTTGGGCTGCTCGATATTGATATCCATGGGCCAAGTATTCCAAAGATGCTGGGTCTGGAAGGGGAGCGTCCAAATGCAGATGATGAGGGGATTCATCCGCTGGAAGCCTTTGGGCTGAAAGTGATGTCAATCGGTTTTTTACTGGCATCGACCAGTGAAGCGACAATTATGCGCGGACCGATGAAGCACGGTGCTATTCAGCAGTTGTTGGCTGATGTTGTCTGGGGTGAACTTGATTACTTGCTGTTGGATTGTCCTCCGGGAACCGGAGATGAACCCCTGAGTGCGGTGCAACTGCTCGGGTCCAGTGCGATGGCAGTAGTCGTGACCACCCCGCAGGATGTTGCCCTGACCGATGTTGAAAAATCGCTCAGTTTCTGTCGTGAGTTGAAGTT
>JAOZMV010000214.1 GCA_029934095.1 Desulfuromusa sp.
TTGACAGCAATAAAGCTATCCCGTTTGATATCGTTTTCAAAGACATGCCACAAAACCTCTCAGAATTCAGTGTCAAAGTCACATCTTCGGAAGCGGCTACAAAATAGATCTCCATCCCTCCTGTTTTTCTACCTCAACATTAATTTTAAAAATCAATATTCTGAATAAATCCAACCATCGTTCTTAAGCCAGCTGGCCATAAAAATACCGGGTCAGATATTTTTCAAACTATTTTCTTAAAGCGAGACCATCACTTTGAGTAAATACTTTTAAAAATAAGTATCAGCAATACGGCTGCCAACCCCTGCATGAAAACTGAATCGGTGGCATGTCCCAAGTCACTGACCCACTCAGTTATATCCAGGTCAAGCCAAGCGTACATACGGTTAGTCAACCAGCCAAAAAACAGGGAACAAAGAGCAATAGAAAACAGGTAAACCAGGAGCGCGTATTTGCCAAAATAACGCGCAACAATGGTCATAGTTGCGACATTAGTTGCGGGCCCCGCAAGGAGAAAAACCAGAGCGGCTCCCGGAGAAAGACCTTTCAGTACCAGAGCAGCTGCAACCGGGGTCGAAGCACTGGCACAGATATACAAGGGGATCCCCACCCCCAGCATGATAACCAGTGACAAAAATTCATTGTTCATATAGTTGATAAAAAAGTCGCCAGGGACCATATAGGCGATCAACCCGGCAGCAGCTATTCCAACCAGTAACCACTTACCAACGTCGCCAAGAAGGTCACCAAAAGCATATGACTGCCCGTTGCGAATACGCTGGAGATGTGACTTTTTCAGTTGGGTCGGGGAACCACCCGCAGGTTGGTTTGCGCAGCAAATGGGAGGCTCCTTGGTCTCTCTTTCAGTTTCTGGCTGCGAATCTTCCGGGATGCTGTTGACGAGAAGTCCGGTAAGTGTTGCCGTAAAAAATGCGGTGATCGGCCGAATAATTGTCATCATCGGATCGAGTAAGGCCCAGGTAATAGCTGCTGAATCAACTCCGGTCTCTGGAACTGAGACAAGAAAAGCTGCTGTCGCTCCTTTGCTTGCACCCTGTTTTCGTAGTTCCATTGCTGCCGGAATGACACCGCAAGAACAGAGTGGCAAGGGGATACCAAACAAGGATGCCTTCAGAACTGAAGCAGCATTCTTCTCTCCCAAGTGCTTCGCCACCAGATGTTCTGGCAGGTAGGCTTTGAGAAGCCCTGCCGCAAAGAAACCAAAGAACACATAAAGGGAGGATTCAACCAATATCTCCCAGGATTCCCGGATAATACCAATAATAACGTCCATCTCTCTCCTTTTGATTACTGATGCTATTAATTATAACCACATTCATCTCTATTCTAAACACAACAGTACACTACCGAGTCAAGGGGGGTAGTCAATATACTCTCAGAAAAACTGGATAAAAATCGCAACCCGGTAAAACCAGTCGCAGCGAGCAGGAACGATATGCTAAATTGGGCTTAATGACTTAACAGGAAGGGTTGTCACAATGGAATACGAAGGGCTCATCAGGGGCACTTTTTTCTTTATTTTTTTTGCTCTGGTTACTTATGGAGAAATGGTCACCCCCGATATGCACCGGGTTCACCATTCAGTTTTGATTCGGGAGACCAACAGCAACTTTGGCTTTAACTTTCCTTACTGGGACAGGCTGTTCGGGACATATCGACCGCAACCCGCCAGGGGGCATGAACAAATGACAATTGGCCTTTCTGAATAGAGGATAAAAAAAGGCGGTCACTGTCGAGGACAGTCACCGCCTTTAATTTATTCTCAAGCTGTATTGATTTTATTCAGCAGAAATAGCATCTACCGGACAGGTTTCAACACAAGCACCACAATCGGTACAAGTATCTGCATCAATGACGTAGATATCGCCTTCGGAAATTGCATCCACAGGGCAGCTAGGCAAGCAAGCACCACAAGCGATGCACTCATCAGAAATTACGTGAGCCATGATTATTCCTCCTAAAATAAGTAAGTTTTTCACCCGACAACCGAGTGTGTTTAGCTGTCTTTTATCAGATATTCAAGCCGCTGTCCAGAACAGAAAAAACCTTGTCAAAAAACAGTCATTTAAGTTAGCCTGTAGACTGATTATTTAAAATAATCCCTGAGATTAAGGGGTTTATCGCCCACGTTTTTCCAATTACCCCAAAACTTTAAATTATCAATACGCGCAAACAACAAGGAGATTTAGATATGAACATTCTGGCACTGAATTGTGGAAGCTCCTCAGTAAAATATCAACTTTTTGATTGGGATAAAAAAGAAGTGATTGCCAGGGGGATGGTGGAACGTGTCACCATTGGTGATTCTTTTATCATCCACGAAGTTCCTGGTCGCGATACCTACCGGGATGAATACGAATGTCCAGACCACAAAACAGCGGTTCACCTGATTATCAAAATTCTCACCGATAAAACCTACGGAGTTATTGAAGAGGTAGGTCAGATTTCGGCAGTTGGTCACCGGGTCGTACACGGCGGTGTAAAATTCACCTGTTCTGTCTTGATCGACACCACTGTTCTGGATGCAATTAAAGAGGTTCAACATCTGGCTCCGTTGCATAATCCACCCAATATTTCAGGTATTGAAGCCGCTCAGGCCCATCTTCCAGATGTTCCCCATATTGCTATCTTTGATACAGCATTTCATCAATCGATGCCAGAGCATGCATATACTTACCCGGTTCCCTATGATTGGTATGACAAACATGGGGTGCGACGGTACGGTTTTCACGGCACCAGCCACCTTTATGTTTCCAAACGTGCGGCGGTTCTGCTGGGGAAACCCCCTAAGGATTGTAATATGATTACCATGCATATTGGTAACGGAGTCTCCCACACAGCAATTAAGAATGGTGTCTCCATTGACACCTCGATGGGTCTCACCCCGCTAGAGGGGGCCGTCATGGGAACCCGCTGTGGAGATATTGATCCGGCGATTCCGGCATTCATCATGGAGCGGGAAAACCTTTCACCTCAGGAAATCGACAGTGTTCTGAATAAAAAATCAGGAATTCTCGGTATCACTGGTGAATTTACAGACCGCCGCGATGTGATTGAAGCTGCTGAGGCTGGCAATAAACGCTGCACCCTGGCGCTGGAAATTGAAAGTTACCGGCTCAAGAAATATATCGGTTCCTACTGTGCCATCCTTGGCCGAGTGGACGCTGTCGTCTTTACCGCCGGTGTTGGTGAGATGGGTTGGCTGATCCGTGAAAAGGCGCTGGATAATCTGGAGCATATCGGCATCAAACTCGACCGGGAAAAGAACCGCAACACGATGACCCGCAAAGTGGAAACCACGATCACCACCCCCGATTCCCCGATCAAGGTTTTTGTTATCCCGACAGATGAAGAGTTGGTATTTACTGAAGACGTCGTTGCGATCCTGGAAGCAACCTACAAAGAT
>JAOZMV010000215.1 GCA_029934095.1 Desulfuromusa sp.
GGCTCATAGCCATAGCTATGGGGAAAAAAGGAGCTGAAAAATGAGCCAAACAAACAGATTTGCAGCCAGTTCATGGATAGTCCGATATCCTTCTAACTCCCTTTTTTCAAATCATTGAGCACCAACTTAGCGACAGCCTTGAGGGTTTCAAAGACACCTTCCCCCGTCATGGCACAACCCTCAAGTTCGGGAACCTGGCGGGGGTTCAGCAAGTTACTCAGTTCTTCCATCGTGCTGACATTAGGGAGATCACGCTTATTATATTGAATTACAAAGGGAAGTTTGTCGAGATCAAAACCTTGCTCTTCCAGATTATCTTTGAGGTTTTCCATGCTTTCAATATTGGCATCAAATCGCTCTTCCTGTGAATCAGCGACAAAAACAATCCCGTCAACCCCCTTGAGAATTAATTTCCGGGAAGCATCGTAAAAGACCTGACCAGGGACGGTATAGAGATGAAACCGAGTCTTGAAACCACGAATTTCCCCCAGTGCCAAGGGTAAAAAATCAAAGAACAGAGTACGTTCAGTCTCCGTTGCCAGGGAAATCATCTTCCCTTTTGACTCTTCTGCGGTCTTATTATAGATAAACTGAAGATTGGTAGTTTTTCCACAGAGACCCGGGCCATAATAAACAATCTTACAATTAATCTCTCGTGACGCATAATTTATAAAGGACATCTTGATAAACCCCGATCAGTTAAATAAATTATCAATATCGTCGTCTGTAATCTCGGCAAACGGGCTGGGAGTGTTACCTGAAATGGCTTCCTCCTCGGTTTTATTCACCAGATCTTCAAAGACAATGCCAAGTTCGTTGCTGGCTTTCTTAACCCGCAAACGAACCAGGCCAAGGGAGCTTCGCTGATCAAAAATCACCACCAGAATCACTCGCCCACCAATAATGGAAATATGGATATTATCCTTTTCACCTTCATGAAACAGGATCGAAAATTCTTTTTCCCCGATGAGCTTAGCCAAGCCACCAGTTGCTGCAATATTTCCTGCCGTTAGTGAAGCGAGACTGGTGGTGTCGAGATTGGCGGTTTCACCCGTTGCCGCAATTAACTGACCATTTTTATCGACCAGAAAAATAACCTTCGAATTTGCTTCACGCAGCAATTTTTCCAACAATAGAAGAATTCGCTGGTACTCTTCATCGTACATGACCAGAGATGATTGGGGACCAAGCATGTGGCGCTCCTTTTAGAATTAAATTTCTCAACCTGTATAACATTTAAAAACGCTCATATCAAGAAACTAATCATATATTTTTAAAATTAACTAATATTTATTATAAACAAGGGTCAGCCACCTATTGACTTGTCATAAAAAATCCTCTACTAATTTTCATTGTAAATCTGTTGCCATCTAAAAAATGAATCGGCACGAAAACAGTTACTTAGAAAAGGATCTGAATTGGCAAATCAGTTTGAACAACCTGCGGGAATCCGCTGCTGGCAGGACAGTAACAATAAGACTCAACAGCATGAGGGCTTTGAATATTCTCTCCTGGAGGATTGTGATAGTGCCTACCGTTTCACGGCGGTTGCGACCTGCAGCAAAATAGCATCGATTTTCAGCCATTTTGCTTCCTTCCTCCCCGACGAATCTTTTTTTATTCTTGAATATTACCCGGAAGAAAGTTTGCTTTCACGGCCAAGTGGTAAGGAGGAGAGACCCATCCCTTCGGTTTTCTATTCTCCCTATCTCGCAACCGATATCATCCTGAGAAATATTACACCTTACATAAGCCGGATGATTCATGATGGTTTTGTTGGTTTTGGGATAGCAAATAATCGCAAGGGTTTAGAATTTTTCTATTCAGAAGAAAAAGTACTCACTTTCTTCACCGATAATCATCTCCGCTTAAGCAACTTTCTCCATCAACATCAGATCCGCTACAGCAACAACCTGGTTCTCCCTGCCGATTTTGGCCATGACCATCTTTCGCTACCAGAGTTGCCACAAAAATCACTCCCTGAAACGCTACACTCTTTTACCAGATCTGAGCTTGATGCAACTATTTTCTGTCAGGAACTGATCGAGCAACTTGACATGTACCAGGTCGAAGAGGGTCTCTCCTTCTTCCTGACCCGCAAAGAGCAGGGACAGATTGAAGAATTGGTCAAATCAAAACTTCCGAAAAATGACTTATCTGAGGTCGAATTTGGGGGACTGTTGCTCGATTGGAGCGATTTTGTGACCGAATGCGAGCATACATTTACTGGCGACCTCTGGGAGTACAAACAGGGGCTGACCATCCGTGACACAATTCAACAGGTGATAGAGATAGCACCCGAATTGTTGGCTGATAAAATCAGCTCCATTGTTTCCGAACCGGATGACACGTTTAAAAAAATTCTGATCGACTGTCGCAAACGGCTCGATCCACCGATGGAAACCAAATTGAGTCAAAAACATTTCTGGTACCATGGCATGGTGAAAAATCAAGGCAGTGACTTACGTCGTGATTTGATCCGGCATGGCTGGTTTAAACGCTAATATGTTGCTGATTCTCGCTGCCGCCCCACTGGAAACTGAACTTCTGCGTAAAAAAATGACCCATACGCAACTCCGCCGCTGTGGATCAATCCAGGTTTTCCCCGGGAAGTTACAAGGACAAGATGTCCTCCTGAGTCATGGTGGAATTGGTCAGGTCAACATGGCCATACAACTCACCAGACTGCTGAGTGAACATAAACCGCAGGCGGTTCTTCTCTGTGGATGTGGTGGTAGTTATCCTGCCAGCGGCCTCCAGATTGGCAGTTTGGCTCTTGCAAAGGAGGAAATTTTCGGCGATCTGGGTGTTGCCACAGCAAACAGGTTCATCCCGCTGAAGCAACTTGATCTGCCACAAAATCCTCAAATTGCACCCACCATTCAGCAATCTTTCCCCCTCAATGCAGATCTTCTCAGCTGGGCACAGGAAGTACTTCCAGATGCTGTCTGCGGCTCCTTTGTCAGCGTCAATTGTTGCAGTGGAAATGCCGAGCTGAGTGTTGAATTACAACAACGCAGCGGTGGAATTTGTGAAAATATGGAAGGGGCAGCTGCCGCACAGGTTTGTGCAGAATTCGATATTCCCCTCCTGGAACTGCGCGGCATCTCCAACCCGACTGGCACCCGCGACCCGCAACAATGGGATATTACTCGGGGTGCAGAAGCAGCTCAACTGGGGATATTGGAATTGCTGGAAAACTGGCCAGCAACCTAACAGGGTGTTGAAAAACGTTTTCGAGGGCTTGAGTGCAAGGCGAAAATTGTCGAAAAAGCGCAGTTTACACCCTGTAAATGAGCATTTTGAGACAATTTTCAACACAGCAATCGCAACGCAGATAGTTTTTCAACAGCCTGCTAAAGGAAGCCGATGCAACAGCTAAGTCTGGGTTATTCACCCTGCCCCAACGACACATTTATTT
>JAOZMV010000216.1 GCA_029934095.1 Desulfuromusa sp.
ACCTGCTAAACCGGGTCGCGGGTCGCTCTGTCTACTAAACAATCAAATCATGCTGGTTTTCGAAGACACTGCTGTTTGCGGACGACCTGTTTTTATTCCGCGCGCATACCAAGCACTGCAGTTACTGTAGTTTTTTTTGCAGCGCAAGGCTGCTTATAAAAGCTGCAATCTAATGAAGTATTTCCTGTTAAACAATTGATATATAAGGAAAAATAATGGCAGAAGAGATAAAGTTAAAAGTTAAAAATTTATATAAAATTTTCGGTTCACACCCAAAAAAAGCGATGAAGTTGCTTGAACAGGGGTTGACGAAAGATGAAATTTTCAAAAAAACCGAGACAACTGTCGGGGTTCAGGATGCCAGTTTTGACATCTATACCGGTGAAATTTTTGTCATTATGGGGCTTTCCGGTTCTGGAAAATCGACCATGGTACGAATGCTCAACCGCTTGATCGAACCGACCGCTGGACAGGTGTTTATCGATGGCGAAGATATTGTCAGTATGAGCACTGAACAACTGGTCAAAATGCGTCGCAAAAAAATGAGTATGGTTTTCCAGTCTTTTGCCCTGATGCCACACCTGACTGTCTTGCAGAATGCTGCTTTCGGTCTGGAGATGGACGGCGTCGACAAAGCGACCCGCGAAGCACGTGCACTACAAGCCTTGGAACAGGTCGGCTTGGAAGCCAGAGCAGAGAGCATGCCGGATGAGTTGTCCGGCGGCATGCAGCAGCGGGTCGGACTGGCGCGAGGACTGGCGGTTGATCCAGATATCCTGTTGATGGATGAAGCTTTCTCTGCCCTTGACCCGCTGATCCGCACAGAAATGCAGGATGAGCTGCTGAAGTTACAAGCCAAGTCGAAACGAACCATTGTTTTTATCTCCCACGATCTCGATGAAGCGATGCGCATCGGTGATCGAATTGCCATCATGGAAGGGGGAAAAGTAGTACAGGTGGGTACGCCAGAAGAGATTCTGCAGAATCCGGCCGATGACTATGTGCAAGCCTTTTTCCGCGGTGTCGACCCAACCAACATTCTCACTGCGGGTGATATTGCCGTCGATACCCAGGTAACAATCCCCATTACCGATGGGAAAAATCCCCGAGCTGGTTTGCAGCGCCTGATCAAGAATGATCGCGACTACGCTTACGTGGTCGATATAAACCGCGTGTTTAAAGGGATTGTTTCTACCGATTCATTGCGCGAAATGCTTGATCGTGACGATCAGCCAAACTTGATCCACAATGCCTATTTAGAAGGGGTCAAGTCGGCGAATACCAATGATTCACTGCAGGATATTCTCCCGGAGGTTGCCAACAATCATTGGCCTCTGCCGATTCTGAACGATAAAGGTGAATATCTTGGGGCTATCTCCAAAAACCTGTTTTTACGCACCTTGTATCGTGGGGAGCCTGAAACCGAACAATCAGAAGGTGAAAAGGTATAAATATGCGACTATTCAATTTTGAAGAGCAGTTAATCCCGCTGGATGAATGGATTCAGGTCTTCGTTGATTGGCTGGTGCTAAATTACCGCGAATTCTTCCAGATCCTCAAGGTTCCGGTCGAAATCAGTCTCAACGGTTTGGAATGGCTCTTTTTTACTCTACCCCCTTGGTTGATCATCGTTGCCTTTGCTTTTTCTGCTTGGCGCTACGCTGGCAAACGAGTCACGATTTTTACGATTTTAACCTTTTTTCTGATCGGTTATCTCGGCCTCTGGGAAAACACCATGACCACGCTGGCGATGGTCATCACAGCAGTCCTGTTCTGCGCAGTTGCCGGCATCCCGCTCGGTATCATGGCGGGACGCAGCGACCGGTTTGAAATGTTTTTACGCCCCGGTCTCGATGTGATGCAGACTACCCCGGCTTTCGTTTACCTGATTCCGGTGGTGATGTTGTTCAGTATCGGCACCGTATCCGGTATCCTGGCGACCATCGTCTTCGCTTTACCACCGATTGTCCGATTGACCAACCTCGGTATCCGCCAGGTTCACCCAGAACTGATAGAAGCGGCAATTGCCTTTGGTGCCACCCCGTGGCAGGTGCTGCGTAAAGTTCAATTTCCGCTGGCAATGCCCTCGATCATGGCCGGACTCAATCAGACCATTATGATGGCTCTGTCAATGGTGGTTATCGCTGCCCTGATCGGTGCGGGCGGGCTCGGAACCCCGGTTGTCCAAGGGCTTAATACCTTGGAAATCGGCTTGGCCACCATTGGTGGTTTGTCGATTGTTCTATTGGCAATGGTCCTCGATCGAATTACTCAGGGGATGGCCCAGAAATAGTTTTTTGTTCAATTCACCCATAGCAATAAAAAGGAGAGAAAAATGAAAAAAATACTGATGTTTTTACTACTTCTGTCGTTAACGGTGCCAGCATTTGCTGACCAACAAAAACCGGGTAAGGGGGTCAAAGTCAAGCCCGCCCGCGCAACCTGGAATACTGGTTTTTTTCAGGAGGCGATTGTCCGTGCCGGCCTGAAAGAACTTGGTTACAATGTAAAAAAACCGACAGAGCTCAAAAATCCAATTTTTTACCAGGGTCTAGTCTTAGGTGACCTCGATTACTGGGTCAACGGTTGGTTCCCAATGCATGATGGGCAGGTCCCAAAAGGTTTTTACGACAAGGCAGCCAAAGTCGGTTATGTCGTAAAGGCTGGCGGATTGCAAGGCTACATGGTCTCAAAGGCAGAAGTGGATAAATTTGGCATCAAATCCCTCGCTGACTTCAAACGACCTGAAGTGAAAAAAGCCTTCGATGCCAATGGCGATGGCAAAGCTGACCTGACCGCCTGTCCCGCTGGCTGGCAGTGCGAAAAAATCATTGACCACCATCTGAAAAGTTATGGATTAGAAGATGACATCAATCCAGTCAAGGTCGACTATTCGGCAGGCATGGCCGATGCTCTGGCCCGGTACAATGCAGGCGAACCGGCATTTTTCTATACCTGGGCTCCAAACTGGACGATTTTCAAGCTGAAGCCGGGTAAAGACGTAAACTGGATCAACGTGCCCGAGATCAAACCGTTCACATCCCAGGAAACCGCAGTAGAGCGCATGACAGTCGATGATGTTGCTGGCGCGGTCAGTAACCCAGTTAAACTCGGGTTTGTGGTTGCTGACATTCGGATCGTTGCCAATAAGAAATTCCTCGCCGACAACCCGGCAGCGGAAAAATTCTTTGAAGTCTTTGCCCTGCCGCTATCTGACATCAACGAGCAAAATACCAAAATGCAAGATGGTGAAAAGTCACAAAAGAACATAGAGCGGCACGCTAAAGAGTGGATTGAGAAGAATCAGAAACTGTGGAACAGCTGGCTTGATGCTGCACGTAAGGCAGCTAAGTAAATATATTGTACAAGTAATTTCGGCCGGAGGTTTATCTACTCCGGC
>JAOZMV010000217.1 GCA_029934095.1 Desulfuromusa sp.
GAGGCGGGTGACAATGAGATATTTGTTCTCGGGCAGACCGATGCTGACCGTCGTATCGTTCAGGTTGAGGTGTTGGCGCGTGGTTCAGAGAGTGCTGTCCCGGCGATTTTACAGACTTGCAATTATGGCGATGTGGTTCTGCATAATCATCCAGGCGGCAATTTGCAACCGTCCGCTGCAGATATTGAGGTCGCTTCCCAGTTTGGCTCTTTAGGAGTCGGTTTTTATATTATCAACAACGCTGTGGATGATTTGTATCGGGTTGTTGAGGCGTTTGCTGAAAAAGATAATCAAAAAATTGATCCGGAGAAGATTGCTGAATTGCTGGGAACTGATGGTGTGATTGCCGGAAAGCTCCCCGATTATGAAGATCGCCCGGAACAGTTACGCATGTCCTTTGTGGTTGCCGATGCCTTCAACAAGGACCAACTGGCTGTGGTTGAGGCGGGAACCGGCACCGGAAAAAGCCTGGCTTATCTGGTTCCGGCACTCCTCTGGGCACGCACCAATCAGGAACGGGTGGTTATTTCAACGCGGACAATCAATTTGCAGGAACAGTTGATTCGTAAAGATTTACCATTTCTCCAAAGGGCGACCGGGATTGAATTTTATGCGGTTCTGGTTAAGGGACGCAGCAACTATTTCTGTCTCCGTCGGGGTGAAACCGCCGGTCGTGAACTGGGGCTGTTTGATCAGCAGCAGGTTGAAGAACTGCAACAGATTATCCAATGGGCTGAAACTACCGGAGATGGCTCAAAGGAAGATCTTGCTTTTATCCCCAGCTATCAGGCTTGGGAGGAAGTTTGTTGTGAAGCGGATCAGTGTGCTCGGGTGCGCTGTCAATATTATCGCCGCTGTTTTTTCCACAAAGCCCGCCGTCAGGCTGCACGCGCCGATCTCCTGGTGGTCAATCATGCCTTGCTGCTTGCCGATCTGGCACTACGCCAGGAAACCGATAATTATTCTGCAACGGCGGTTTTACCCCCATTTGACCGGGTGATTCTGGATGAAGCTCACCATCTTGAAGACGTTGCCACCAGTTATTTTTCTTCCCAACTGACCCGGTTTACTTTCTCCCGGGTTCTGAACCGGTTACGCCACCCGCGTAAACTGAATCAGGGATTGCTGCCCCGTTTTCTGGACCAATTGTCACAGGAATTGCCCGATTCTCTGGATGAATTATATCGAACCTTGCATGGAGAGATTGAAGCGTTATTGATCAAGCGGCAACAGTTGTTGGATCTGGTTCTGGATGAAATGCAGGGGATTGCTGAAGATCTGCCGGAATTTCTCGGTAAGCAAATCAGTTCCAAATTTGAGTTGAAGCATCGAATTCTTCCCGAATTTATGCAGACACCGGCCTGGAAAAAACTATCCAAGCGGGTTGAGGGTTTAAGGGTTGGCTGTTTTGATTTAGCGCAAGGGATTACCGGACTGTTGCGGATGGCGGAGGTTTTACCGGAGACTGTGGCTGATAAGGTGAATCCGGCACTGGTTGATTTGCGTGGCATTGCCGGTCGGATGGAGGGACTTGCTGCCGATCTGGCCTCTTTTCAGGCGGTGGCAAACAACAGCTGTGTCTGGGTTGAAATCCGTGAAGGACGGATCGGCCGGCAAAAAGGGTTGATTACCAGCCTCTGTCAGGCCCCTCTTGAAGTGGCTGAAAGCCTCAATCAAGCACTCTACCAACGCTTTCGCAGCTTGATTATGACCAGCGCAACCTTGACCGTAGCGGGAGCTTTCGGCTACTTCCATTCGCGGGTTGGTCTGGACCGAGTGGAGCCTCATCGGTTGGTTGAGCTGATGCTTGATTCTCCCTTTGATTATCAACAACAGGCGCTGGTTGCGATTCCGACCGATCTGCCGGAACCAGGTCGATCCGGATTTGCCGAGGCGGTTCGGGATGCTGTAGAAAAAGCACTTCTTTGCAGTCAGGGGCGCAGCTTTGTCCTCTTTACCTCCTACGCGCTATTGCGGCAAGTGCATGAGGAGTTGTCGCCGATCCTCGAAGCACAACAATTACGTTGTCTGCGCCAAGGGGAAGAAAATCGACATCAGTTGCTGAAACGTTTTGCCGAAGATGAAAGTAGTATTCTGTTTGGTACCGATTCTTTCTGGGAAGGGGTTGATGTGCCGGGGCGGGCGCTGGAGCAGGTGATTATTGCCCGGCTGCCGTTCAGAGTGCCAACCGAACCGGTTCTGGAAGCCCGATCCGAGGCGATAGAGCAGCGCGGTGGCGATCCGTTTATGGAATATACCGTGCCGCAGGCGGTGATCCGTTTCAAACAGGGGTTTGGTCGGCTGATTCGCCATCGTAATGATCGCGGTGTGGTTTTGATATTGGATACACGTGTGGTAAAAAGAGGTTACGGGCGGATGTTTCTTCGCTCACTACCCCCTGCCCGGGTGGTTCGTGGCCATAGTGATGAGGTTTTTACCGAGGTCGGACAGTTTTTTATCGATAATTATTCGTAATATGAGGAAGTAGATGAAAATATTGAGAAAAATAATTTTTGCCCTGTTGCTGCTGCTGTTATTGTCTTCCTGCGATAATGGTGATCGTGCATTGACGGTTTTACGACCGAATGATGTTATTCTTGCCTTTGGTGACAGCTTGACCCGGGGTGTCGGAGTCAGTCCCGAGCTGAGCTATCCTGCCCAGTTAAATCGTTTTTTGAGTCGTAGAGTGGTCAACGCTGGCATCCCTGGAGAGGTTAGTGCGGAGGGTCTCATCCGTTTACCCGGTCTGCTGGATCAAGTTGAACCGGCCTTGTTGATTATTTGTCACGGTGGCAATGATATCATCCGCAAGCTGGATCGGGGTAAACTACGAGCCAATTTGCAGGGGATGTATGAGGCGGCTCTACAACGGAAGATTGAAGTTGTTATGATTGCAGTTCCCCAGTTGGGTCTGGGGCTTCAAGATGTCTCGCTCTATGAGGATCTGGCCAGTGAATTTGAAATTCCGCTGCTCCAGGGAACTCTTGGGGAGTTGCTTGCGGATCAACAATTTAAAAGTGATCCGATTCATCTCAATGGCCAGGGTTATCGAAAACTGGCTGAAGCGGTTGCCGATCTATTGTCGGAAAATGGAGCACTTCGTTAGCTAGGAGGGGGATATGCGTCGGATCAAAGATTGGCCTGCAGATGAACGGCCACGGGAAAAACTACTTGCATCAGGAGCCGACAAGCTTACCGATGCTGAACTGCTGGCGCTGATTATCCGTACCGGGGATTCATCCAGCAAAAACAGTGCGGTTGATCTGGCCCGCAGTCTGTTGAGTCGCTTTGGGTCGTTGCGGCAGTTAGCGACTGCCAGCATCAATGAACTCTGCCAGCAGCCAGGAATCGGCCCAGCCAAAGCAGCAGAGATTCAAGCTCTATTTCAAATTGCCCGGC
>JAOZMV010000218.1 GCA_029934095.1 Desulfuromusa sp.
AGGACTTGGGTTAGAGTGAAGTTTTCTCAGCGCCCCTTTAATTTCTTCAACACAACTGTAAGGGACCCGAATCCCACGTACACCCCTGCCAACCTCAATCATAGAACCGCTATCCCCATGGAAATCGGAGCCACCAGTCACGACCAGATCGTGCTGCCGAGCCAATTTAATTAACCAATCGGTATCTTCTAAACCGGAACCATTATTGTAGGCTTCGATACCATCCAGACCCAAACCAACCAACTCAGCAACCAATGTCTCGAGCTTGTGCCGATCACGAGTCACATAGGGGGGATGAGCCAGCACCACAATTCCACCACTGCCGTGAATCAACTTGATCGCTGCATCAGCAGGAAAATAGTATTTTGGCACATTACATGGGACCAGATAACGGTTGAAAGCTTCATCATTATTGCTGACATAACCAGCCTGCCGCAAAGCTAAGGCAATATGGGGGCGGCCGATTGTCCCACCTGCCAGATGCCGAACGGTATCGGGATGAATCGGTTCCCGCTTTTCATCAACCAACTTCTGGTTCACCCGCTCCACGATCTGCTGATTCCGGGTTGCTCGAAAATCCTGAAATTCCCCTAAGGCCCTGATCAAATAAGGGTCTTGATAATCAAACCCATAGCCGAGCAAATGCATGTCGGTATATTCAAACCACTGGCTGGAGAGTTCTACCGCAGCAATGACTTCAATTCCTGCAGCAGCACCTGCATCGACAGCATGTTTGATGCCGTCAATATTGTCGTGATCGGCCAATGCAATCGCATCAAGTCCCGCTTTCTGTGCGAGGCTCACAACCGCTTCCGGAGATAAATAACCATCCGAATAAGTCGAATGAAGATGTAAATCAACATATGCCATTTCCATCCGTCCATTATCCACTGTTTTTCAGAGAAGAAGCCAGTTTTTAAAAACATTTCCCTGGAAATGATTTAGACAACGAAAAATTCAGACATTGTAGAACTCCATCTTGACCATTAGCAGACAAACCTGTAAACATGAGACAGATTTGAGTGAAAACCTGTCGACCACTTAGTCATTTCATGACTTTTAACGAGTACAGTCTATATGAACATGCCTCCACGTCTTGTTGTGAACAATCTACAAAGCTATTTCTTTACCCGAACTGGACTGATCAAAGCTGTTGATGATGTCTCCTTTACCATTGCTCAGGGGGAAACCCTGGCATTAGTTGGAGAATCGGGCTGTGGTAAATCAATGACAGCTCTGTCGCTGTTACGCTTACTACCAGAACCGGGTCGGATTGTCGGTGGTGAAATTTCTCTAGATGGTCGTGATCTGTTACGCTTACCCGACGTAGAAATGCGCCGGATTCGTGGCAACGATATTTCGATGATCTTTCAGGAGCCGATGACCTCACTCAATCCGGTTTTACGCATTGGAGAGCAGATTGCTGAAGTTCTTCGGCTCCATCAGGGTGACACAAAGCAACAAGCACTGGAACAAGCGGCGGAATTATTAAACCAGGTTGGCATAGCTGATCCCAAACGCAGATTACGTGACTATCCCCACCAACTCTCCGGTGGACAACGTCAACGGATCATGATTGCCATCGCGTTGGCATGTGATCCGAAACTGCTGATTGCTGATGAACCCACCACAGCGCTCGATGTCACCATTCAGGCCCAGATTATGGACCTGTTGCTGGAGTTGAAACAGCGACAGCAGATGGCAACCTTGTTGATCAGCCATGATCTGGGAGTTGTTGCCGGAAATGCCGACAAACTTGCCGTGATGTACGCAGGACAAATTGTTGAGTCGGGAACGGTTAAAAGAGTATTTGAAAACCCTCTACACCCCTACACTCAAGGACTGCTGCAATGTATTCCCCGTATGGGTCAACAACGCACCCTCCCCACCATTCCCGGTCAGCTGCCGGACATGAGAGAACAACTTGAAGGGTGCCTGTTTCTGGATCGTTGTCCAGGCCCCTGCTCTCCTTGCGGGCATCAAGTGCCACAAATAGAAGAAATTGAGCCTGATCACTGGGTTAGGTGCTGGAGATATTCATCAACTGGCCAACGAGGATAATGAAGCTTGTCATTACTTGAGGTAAAAAATCTACGGAAAAGCTTTCGCATAACCGATTCTCTGGGTCGAACAGCGGGACAACTGGTTGCCGTTGACAATCTTTCCCTCAGTTTGAAACGGGGAGAGACCCTGGGGCTGGTTGGAGAATCGGGTTGCGGGAAATCGACCACCGGAAAACTGATTATGCAGCTGCTCCGGCCCGATTCTGGTCAGGTTTTTTTTGACAATAATGAGTTAACCAACCTCTCTCCCAAACAGATGCGCCCCTATCGTCGACGCATGCAGATGATCTTTCAAGACCCCTTTTCTTCCTTGAATCCACGCATGACAGTTGGATCAATTTTAAGTGAACCCCTGTTGATTCATCGTTTAGCTGCTCCGCGCCAAGTTCGCGACCGAGTCATAGAACTGTTGGAAAAGGTAGGGCTCACAGCCGAACATGAGCAACGCTATCCCCATGAATTTTCCGGAGGGCAACGTCAACGGGTAGGGATTGCCCGGGCGCTGGCAGTTGAACCAGAATTGATTATTGCTGATGAACCTGTTTCCGCGCTTGATCTATCGGTTCAGGCGCAAATTTTAAATCTGTTGCAGGGATTTCAACAGGAACACAACCTCAGCTATCTTTTTATTGCCCATGATCTTGCGGTCATAGAACACGTTAGTGACCGTATTGCGGTGATGTACCTGGGAAAAATTGTTGAGCTGACAAGTGCTGCTGAACTGTATAAAAATCCCCGGCATCCTTACACTGAAGCACTCCTGAACGCAGTTCCTGTACCTGATCCGAACCAGCCACGCCCGACAGCCTTAAAGGGTGAGATACCTTCTCCAGTCCATCCGCCAAGTGGTTGCTATTTTCACCCGCGTTGTCCTTATGCCGATGATCTGTGCAAACAGGAGGAACCCGCACTCCTTGAAACGGCCAATGAGCATCTGGTCGCCTGCCATCACGCAGAGCAGGTTGGACGTTATTTACTCTGTAAGGCGGAGACAGAATAACATCTCATTATCCAGACTGATGATTTCGGCAGAGAATGGCACAGGTTTGTGGATTTTGAACTGCCATTTCCCGTGTGACGCAGCCGGAATGAAGCAGCTGTTTTGAGAAATAGAGCGGCAAATGTTTGAGCGAAGCGAGTTTTTGCCGCTCCTCAAATCAGCTGCTTTATTCCGGGAACCCGAAGGGCAAGGAGTTCGGGCACCTTTTTCTGCTTACTCTTTTGTGGTGTACAAAAGAGTAAGGCGGCGGGCGGGGTCGCAACCCCGCGACCTTGTGGTTTATTTATCTATTCTGGAAACTAACCCGTATTC
>JAOZMV010000219.1 GCA_029934095.1 Desulfuromusa sp.
CGTCGGGCCGCTGCAATAAAAAACAACAACGGGATGGCGGTAATGACTCCCGACAAAGGCAGTAACAGGTTATAATTCAGTGAACCACTCAAAAAAGCGGACTGCCCGGAATCTAACTGATAGATAATATAAACAGCTGCAATAGGAGCCAACAGCAGAGTCTCAACCGTGAGCCCGATTAAAGCATCAATTTCGGCCACCTTACGCAACAAACCGTAAAAGCTGAAAGAGAGCGCAAGAATCAAAGCAATCCAGGGGATGTGACCATATTCAAAAATCAGATAAAAAACCCCGGCGAAAGCAAACAACACGCTGAGCTTTTGCAAGAGACCCAGCCTTTCATGGAGAAAAACAAAGCCAAGCAGAACACTGAGCAACGGTGTCATAAAATAGCCCAGGCTCGATTGCAGCACCTCTCCTCGTTGCACTGCAAATAAAAAGGTCAGCCAGTTGGTGGCAATTAACAGTGTTGAGCCACACAGGGTCAATAAAACTTTACGCTGCGTTAACGTCTGATAAAGTTCACCAGCCTGGTGCCGTACCAATACCAATAACAGCAAAAATATAGCTGACCAGACAATACGGTGGGAAACAATTTCTAACGGAGTTGCATCAGGAAGTAATTTGAAAAAAGCAGGAAATGAGCCCCAGATCAAATAAGCAAAAAAACCGAGCCATAGCCCTTTTTGGGTTTTATCTCGGTTGGAGTTTTTCTGCAGTTCAAACTCAGATAAAGGACTACTGGAGGAAGTGGAAATATCAGGCATAGAACTTTATTCAGAGGCAAAAGAAGAAAACAACACGATCAGATCAGTAGAATTCCACGGGGAGATCATCACCCGCCCCACGCCATTTCAACCTTTAGAGATATTTGCTGTTTTACCTTCTGCGCGCAGTTTTTTGACCGAACGACCAGATATTCCCCAACTGTCGGGCTCAATTTCCTTGATGACAACCTGAGTTGAAGATGGATTTTTATCGAGAATTTTAACCAGCAGATCGGTCACCCCCTCAACCAGTTGCGCTTTCTGCTCCGTCGTTGCACCCTTAGTGAGATTAAATTCAACATATGGCATCATTTGATCCTTTCGTTATTTTAACAACTTCAGCTACCCTGGATGGGTCACAGAATAACTCGTTGATTGAGGGCAAAAATAGGGAAAATTCGGCCACATCCCCTGAACATATGTAACTATAACCTGTTGCAGCTCTTTCTGAAATAAAAAAAGCCCCGTGGTTTCCCACGGGGCTTTCAGACTTAAAAATAATAATATATTTTAGAGCCGGACGATATTGGCTGCTTGAGGCCCTTTTTGACCATCAACAACATCAAAGCTGACGCGTGCGCCTTCAGACAAAGACTTGAAACCTTCTCCAGTGATTGCGGAAAAGTGTGCGAAAACGTCTGGGCCATTATCCTGCTCGATAAAGCCAAACCCCTTAGAATCATTAAACCATTTTACTGTGCCTTCTGCCATTTTACTTTCTCCTTACTTGGTCCCCTGCGGGAGTTACGTGACGCAGACCAGTGTCTGCAAGTCATAAAAAAAACCACTCAGCCCTATTGGTCTGTGCGGTTCTTATCTGACTAAATAGTGAAATAATTTACACAAACTGGATCTGATTGGGCGGGAAGGTAGCATGGTTAGAATATCAAATCAACCTTTTAGATCAATTTTTTATTTTTATCGCGTCAATAGTAAAATGAAAGCGCCTGTTATTATTCAATCAAAGGCAACGACATAACTCCCAGGAAAACCACTGGAAATAAAATTATCGGCTGCCACCTCGGCTTTCTCCAGAGATTGAAAATCACCAACCCGCACCCGATACAGCTGCTGACCAGCAACGGTTATTGTTGACACAACTCCCTTGCCAAAATCCTTCCCCATTTTTGCGGCCAATCGATAAGCATTCTCAGAGGTCGAAAAAGCACCTATCTGGACAGCAAACCTCCCGGAATCATAATTAACCGGCGGCTGATATTTAACTTGTCCATTGTCTGTTTTGCGAAATCCGAGGGCTTCAAGTTTAACTTGTGCCGTGCCGGAATTAACGATTCCAAGCTGTTGAGCAGCACCATAAGAGAGATCTATAATCCGCCCGGCAACAAAAGGGCCCCGATCATTAACCCGAACAATAAGCTGTTGACCATTCCCCAGATGGGTCACCTTGACATAAACACCCATTGGCAGGGTTTTATGTGCGGCACTCAATCCGTACATGTCGTAAACTTCACCATTGCTGGTTTTTCGACCATGGAATTTTTTTCCGTACCAGCTGGCAATACCACGCTGCCGAAATCCCTGATAACCACGGAGCGGTTGATAGCGCTTGCCATCAACCTCATAGGGTTTTTGCCAGCCTTTAAGCTCACGTGTCTCCGGTGTATCAATCACTCGGGAAGTATGGCCGCCACAGCTGAGCAGAAAAAAACTCAGCAGGAGATAAAATAGAGGGCGAAAAGATCGAAACGACAAGGTCACACAACCATCCTTGAAAGTTTCACACAAAAACCTGCTGACATCACCATCACTGTTTAGGTTCTTCAAACTCAGATATTCTTCTGAATCGTTGATAACGCTGTTCAATCAACCCCTCAGGTGAATATTCTTCCAGCTCGGCAAGATGTTTCAAGAGATATTGCTTAAGGGTTGTTGCGGCCAAATCATGATCTTGATGAACCCCACCGAGGGGTTCCGGGATAATTTCATCAATGACAGTGCCCAAACTATCAACATCCTGCGCGGTCAATTTTAAAGCCTCTGCCGCCTGCGGACCCTTGGTTCCATCACTCCAGAGAATCGCAGCACAGCCCTCCGGTGAAATGACCGCATAAACCGAATACTGCATCATCAAGACCCGATTACCGACAGCAATCGCCAAGGCCCCCCCGGAACCACCTTCACCGGTAATGGTGACAATCACCGGGACACGCAACATCGCCATCTCCCGTAAATTTCGAGCTATTGCTTCGGCCTGACCACGCTCCTCGGCACCGATACCAGGAAAAGCCCCCGGGGTATCAACAAAGGTAAAAATCGGCAAACCAAACTGATCAGCCAACTGCATGACGCGTAGTGCCTTGCGATAACCTTCAGGATTTGGCATACCAAAATTCCGATGAACTTTTTGCTTAGTATTGCGGCCTTTCTGATGGCCGATAACACAGCAGGGTTTGCCGTCGATTCTGGCAAAACCGCAGACCAGAGCAGGGTCATCACGATAGTTCCGATCACCATGAACCTCCGACCAATCGGTAAAAATCCGCTCAATATAATCGAGACTATAAGGACGATTGGCATGCCGTGCCAACTGGGTTCTTTGCCAGCGGGTCAGGTTGGAATAAACCTCTTTTTTCAGCTTATC
>JAOZMV010000220.1 GCA_029934095.1 Desulfuromusa sp.
CAAGATTTTTCAGGTTATGTTCGCGTGCGCCGCGGATTTTAATTTTATCGATCATGGAATGGAGTAATTATCCTTAGTAGGGGCGCATTGCATGCGCCCTTGTTGTGTGCTTGTGCAGGATCTCGGGCGCATGCAATGCGCCCCTACGGGGTATCAGCCATCTGATCCGCCATCTTCAATGCAGCAATCAGACTCGCAGTATTGGCTTTTCCGGTTCCAGCCAGATCGTAGGCGGTGCCATGGTCAACACTGGTTCGGACAATTGGCAACCCCAGAGTGACATTAACGGCGTCATCAAAATGGAGCAGCTTGAGGGGGATCAAACCTTGATCGTGATACATACAAATTACCGCATCATAAGCCCCTTTTGCGGCAAAGTGGAACAGGGTGTCGGCACTGTGTGGACCGTCAGCGGCAATCCCCTCCGCTTGAGCTGCTTCGATTGCCGGGGCGATGATGCACTGCTCTTCATCACCAAACAGACCATTTTCACTGGCATGGGGATTCAATGCAAGAACCGCAAGCCGGGGTTGTTGAATTCCAAATTGTTGTTGCAGCGCTGTTGCCGTGATCCGGATCGTCTGCAAAATCTCCTCACGGCTCAGTTTAGCCGGAACATCCCGGTAAGCCAGATGGGTGGTTACCAGACAAACTTTCAGTCGTTCACCAGCCAGCATCATGACCACCTTCTCAACTCCGCACCGTTCAGCCAGCAGTTCAGTATGGCCGGGGAAGTGATATCCGGCAGCATTAATGGCTGCTTTGTTAATCGGGCAAGTCACTATTCCGGCAGCGGTTTCATCGAGACAACGCGAGATGGCATATTCAATATAGTCCACCATCGCTTTGCCACAATCGGTATCTGGTTGTCCGTAGTGAACTGTGGTCAGGTCCAGTTCTGAGCAGGAATGGACAATCAGTTTTTTATCGCCAAAGCTGAGGGTATAAAACCCATTTTTCAGACGTTCAGGTTTTGCTTCACAACCGAAGATTTTTCCAGCATGGCAGAGAATACCGACATCCCCGATAATCTGGATGGGGCGGCGAATCTGCTCCAGAGATTGTTCCAGCAGAGTTTTAATGATCAGCTCAGGGCCGATGCCAGTCGGATCGCCCATGGTTAAAAGGAGTGGTTGCATTGGCGTGCTGGTCTCGCAAAAAAAATACAAAAGTTATGAGAAGGTGGAATGACGGAGATTCAAATTCGCACTTCGATATGTGCGTTGTCGTGTAACTCCTGTCGCCATTCTTTAAAGCGTATGTCTCTCTTTTCCTGACTTAATTTTTCTATAATTTGATTTTTGACCTGTTCAAAGAGAGTGTCATTGTCAAAACTTCTGCCGGTGACTTGAAATAAATAGAGTTGGTCGTTTATCTCAAGTGGCTCACTCACTTCTCCGGGGTTTAAGCCGGCAATTGCAGCTCGCAACGGTTTTGCCAGATCTGATTCTACCAGAGTTCCCATGTCACCACCAGTGGCCGAGTCTCCCTGATCTGCAAGCACTTGGTCAAAGTCTTTACCACTTATGAGCTGGTCGCGGCACGCCTCCGCCTGCTTGCGAAGTTTAGCTACTTGTTGTTCATTTCCGGTTGGGATGTCATAGCTGATTCGGTTGAGACTAACTTTTTCTCCACTTGTATATTCATCAATATGTTGATCAAAGTAGTTACGAACCTCAATGCTGGTTACCAGAACTTTACTATTAACTTCACGACTTAACAATTTATAGTGGAGAATCTCCCCTTTAACTTTTTCTCGATATTCCGGCATGGTCACCCCCTGGGTGGCCAATGCTTGTATCAAGGCTTCATGGGTAAGCCCGTTTTTGCTCTCTACATCTGCAATAGCACTATTCAATTCTTCCTCAGAAACCTGTAGCCCCAGCCTTTTAGTCTGCTGTTCCGAGAGTTTATCATCGATCAATTTATCAAGGGTCTGAACCTTCATCTGATCAAACTGGGTGACGTTAAACTGGTTTTGTGGGTTTTTAGCCAGATCCTCGATCACGGCCTGGTCAAGTTGCAAGGTGGTGATAATTTCGTCATTGACGATAGCAGCAACCTTGCTGAGGGTTTTTGCTGTGACCGGAGTTGTTGTCAGGAGCAGAGAGCAAAGGAGCAGGAACAGAGGGCGTTTCATAAATATGAATCCTTATGGTTTAAGAGACTTATTATTTGATATTTGTAAAAATCCTGAAAAACTGCTGCAACACTAGGAAATCTTACGCGACTATTTATGGTTTGAGTTCTGGCTGCAGGAGCTCCCAATTAATATTAGTGACAGTTGTTTTTTGTAAATTTTCCAGCCACAGATGAAATGCGGTCTCCTCTTTTTGTTGGTAAAGCTTTGTCGCAATTTCGGCTTTAACCGCTGCATAGGGACGAAGTCCCGCTTTACGTCTGCGTTCGACCAGGAAAAGATGGAAGCCATAAGGGCTTTCAACCGGTGCGCTGACTTGCTTGACTGGTAGCTTGAATAACACCGCATCAAATTCTGCGGGTAATTGCCCGGCAGAGAAATACCCCAGAGCACCACCGTTTTCCCGGTCTGGTGACTGCGAATATTCACGTGCCAAGGTGGCAAAATCACCCCCATCTTTCAGCAGTTTCAGCACCCTATTCGCTTCATCACGGGTCTTAAAGAGCATCTGTCGGGCGCGGATTTCAACCGGTCGCCTGAACTCTTCGCGATGTTTTTTATAGTAGGTTTTAATTTCCTGATCACTAACCTGCACTTGAGAGTTTAAGGCAGCAGCACTTACTTTGGCCCTTAACAGGTGCAGCTTTAGTGACGCAAGCCAGTTCTCCTGAGTTTTTCCTGTTTGTTCCAGAACTTTGGTGAATTCATCTTCACTGTAGCTGCCACGGACTTTTTTCATTGCGGCATCAAGTTCATCCGGCGTCAGCTGGACATTTAACCGGTTTGCTTCTCCAAGGATCAGTTCGCGATCAATCAACTGTTTAAGCAGTTGCTCTTTCAGTTGCAGTTGTTCCGGGGGCGTCAGGCCGGAAATGTCAGGATAAGTATTCTTCAGCTCCCGCTCGAATTGTTGCAGGGTCAGTTGCCGTTGACCAACCTCCAGTAGCGGCGGTTGTGGCTGTTGCGCCTGTTTCGGTTCCTGCTCCTGTTGTTGACAGGATAATAGCCCCAACAGAAAAAACAGTAGCAATGCTCTGGTTAATATCGCTGAAAAAATATCAAAATCCTTATCAGGCTATTGAAAAACTATCTGCGTTGCGATTGCTGTGTTGAAAATTGCCTCAAAATGCTCATTTACTGGATGTAAACTGCGCTTTTTCGACAATTTTCGCCTTGCACTCGCGGTCTCGAAAACGT
>JAOZMV010000221.1 GCA_029934095.1 Desulfuromusa sp.
TAATTAGTTCTCAGTTTGATTCAGTGAAAGGCAAATCAATCATCTTTTGGCAGTACCGTTATTAACCGTTATCTGCAATTATAAACAGTATGATGGATGAAGAACAGTTGGAAGTCGAGCAATTGGACTGGGTTCCTGTTCCCCCGGGGCTAAGAGATGGCCTATGGGATCAGGTTATCTCAAAGCGTAAGTTGAAGACCTGGACACTGGTCCTTCAAGCGCGGCAGATTCCCTGTCGCAGTGAAAAAATCGACCATAACTGGCAACTCTTTGTTCCCACAGATCAATATCAAAATGCCTGTCAGGAATTAGTTCAGTACGAAACCGAGAACCACAACTGGCCGCCTCCCCCTCCAGTTGAACGAAAGTTGCAGGAGAATACCGCTTCAACCATCTGGATATTCATTTTTATTGCAATCTTCTACAACGTCACCCAGCAGCAAATCAATCTGTTCGGACATCATCCAGTTGATTGGGTTGAACTTGGCAATGCCCATACGGAGAAAATTCTCCATGGGCAATGGTGGCGACTGATCACCGCACTAACTCTCCACTCCAGCCCCCTCCACCTGGTCAGTAATATCGCCCTTGGTGGCATTTTCATGGTACGCCTGTGTCGATTGCAGGGATCGGGACGTGCTTGGTTTTTAGTCCTCAGTGCCGGGGCTTTTGGAAACCTTCTGAATGCTGTGGTCCAATCCCCAGACCATCGTTCCATTGGAGCATCAACCGCTGTCTTTGGAGCCGTCGGCTTACTTGCCACCATCAACATGCTCCATTTCCGTAATAATCTTCGACGCCGTTGGCCGTTACCGCTTGCAGCTGCCCTTGGATTATTAGCCCTCCTCGGAACCAGTGGCGAAAATACCGATATCGGGGCCCATCTGTTTGGTTTTTTAGCAGGGATTGGTTTGGGTCTGGTGTCAGAATATCTTCCGCAAAAATTAAAATGGCCGCGTGAACGAATCAACAGGGGATTAGCCCTTTTCTCTGCTCTTTTGATTTTAGTTGCCTGGTGGATAGCACTCATCGTCTGATACAATCAAAATAGAATCGGAGAGCTATCTTACGATCTGAAAGGCAATTCCAACTGTAGTGGCTCATCAGCAGGCATGTCTGTGGTGAGATGAGAAATTGTCACCCCCAGAAGCCGTACCGCTCTCTTCCCTGCCTCAGTCTTCTGTAGCAATTTTTCAGACAACAACAGGATCTCCTCTGCAGTTTCAATTGGCTGCTCACGGCTGATGCTTCGCGTCACAATCTGAAAATCTGAATATTTTATTTTCAACGTCAAGGTCAATCCACTGGTTTGTTTTGTCTGCAAAAGTGTTGCAACTTTCTCGGCCAAAGCGCCAATAATCGTCAGCATCTGCCCAAGATCAGCGGTATCCTCGGTCAACGTTGTTTCTTTACCGATTGATTTACGCACCCGGTTCGGCACCACTGGTCGCAGATCAATACCACGGGCAATGTTGAAATAGTACTCTCCTGCTTTGCCAAAATTCTTGTTCAACTCCTGCAGAGAATGTTGACGCAAATCGGCCCCGGTCAAAATCCCCAGACTCTCCATTTTCTTTTCGGTAACCCGCCCCACGCCATGAAAGCGTCGAATCGGTAACCGGGCAATAAATTGTTCTGCCTGTTCCGGGGTCACGACGGTTAGACCATCAGGTTTCTTGATATCTGAAGCGATTTTAGCCAGGAATTTATTATATGAAACTCCGGCAGAAGCAGTCAGGGCAGTTTCATTGCGAATTTTCTGCCGAATGATCTGAGCAACCCAGGTTGCCGATTGGATATTTGGTTTATTGCTGGTGACATCCAGATAAGCTTCATCCAGAGAGAGGGGTTCTACCAGATCGGTATATTGCAGAAAAATCCCTCTGATCTGCTGAGAAACTTCATGATAGGCGTCAAAGCGGGGACGAACAAAGATAACCTGCGGACAGAGGCGGTAAGCCCGAGCGCAGGACATGGCGGAATGAATTCCAAATTGACGGGCTTCATAGGAACAGGTGGCGACAACTCCCCGGCTATCGGGATTACCACCAACGACAACCGGTTTACCCCGTAGTTGAATGTTGTCACGTTGCTCAACTGACGCGTAAAAGGCATCCATATCGATATGGATTATTTTTCGCAAGTCATCAGACATCGTTCACCATAAAAAAGCCACGGAGTTTTAACCACCCTGTGGCTTTTCAACGACTCAAAGCAAAGAACTTAAACTATCTCGATAACCTCAAGATCAAAATTGAGAGTTTTTCCCGCCATGGGATGATTAGCATCAAGAACAACCTTGCCCTCTTCCACCGACTTGACGGTCAACAGCAGTGGAGTTTCATCTTCCAACTGAGTCTGGAACTGTTGCCCCACTTCAGGAATCAAACCCTCCTCAAACTGGTCAGCTGCAGAAGCAAAAACCATTTCTGGATTATAAGGGCCATAAGCCTCATCTTCCTGCAATCTTACCTGTTTACCTTCGCCAACTTTCATCCCGATGACGGCACTGTCAAACCCCGATATCACCTGCCCGGCACCAACTTCAAACTCCAACGGTTCGGTATCGCGTGATGAATCGAAAACCTCCCCACCATCAAAAGTTCCCGTGTAATGAATCTTGACCTTATTTCCAACAACGACTGCTGACATAGTTTCTCCTGTCAATTCAGTTGATTAAAGCGATTGTAATGAATTTTTGTGGAAGCTAGAGAGCTACGGGGATGACCTGTCTTATCCTCATCGGGATAACCAATGGCAATCACCATCGGCACTTCGATTCCTTCCGGAATACCAACCAGTTGACGAACATACTCCGATGCGCTGGTGTCATCATTATGCACCCGTAAACGCAGCTGGGCCCAGCAACTCTTTAAACCAAGTCGTTCTGCTGCCAGTTGCACAATAATTGCGGCAATAGAACTATCCTCAATCCAGACATCTGAAATTTCTGGATTTGCAGTAATAACCACAGCCAGAGGAGCCGTTGCAAAAAAAGAGGTGCCATGCCCTTTAGCGGAGGTCAACTGTTTTAAGATAGAGGAGTCGTCAACCAGAACAAAATCACAAGGTTGCATGTTTCGGGAGGTGGGGGCACGCAATAATGCTTCACTCAGTTGGGTAATTTTCTCTACCTCAACCGGTTGTGGTTTAAACTTACGCACACTTCTCCGCTGTCTCAATAGATCCAGCATTGGGATTGTCCTTTTGGAGATAGAATTGTTTAAGCCACTGTTTTTGCCCCATTGGTGGAAACTTTACCAACCAGATGGGATACCTGATCCAGCATATCAGCAACAGAACAATCTGCCTGCTGGGTAATGCCCAATA
>JAOZMV010000222.1 GCA_029934095.1 Desulfuromusa sp.
TGCTCAGGGGGTTAAAGCCCATGGTCTTGATCTTGATGAAATTCTTACCGCACTGAATGCTATATTTGCAGAGTGAGTCCGAAGGAAAATGACTCATAAAACACTTCTTAATGCCCACACCCAACTTGATAAAAAACTCGACATTCTCCATGGTGTCGGCCCACGGATGCTTCCCAAATTACAGAAACTCGGTCTGAACACGATTGAGGATGCCCTTTTTCATCTTCCCGGCAGATATGAAGACCGACGCCAGTTCAAAACAATCAACCAATTAACCGATAATCAACAGGAAGTCTTTGTCGGATCTGTCCTCGCTTCGGGGGAAAACGCCACAACACGAAGTCGACGGAAAATTTACGAAGTCATTGTTGGTGATGCCAGCGGTAAAATATCATTAAAATGGTTTCGTTACCGTAAACCGTGGCTGCAAAAACGTTTTCCCCTCGGTCAAAAAGCCGTTTTTATCGGTGAAGTAAAGCGTTTTGCTGCACTCCGCGAAATTCATCACCCCGATTCTGAGCTGCTTGATGCTGATCAGAACCTGCAACAACTAATCCAGTCTGACCCCCTCAATTTTGGTCGAATTCTCCCTGTTTATCCCCTGACAGAAGGGTTGAGTCAAAAGCAAGCCCGCAAAATCTGGCATCAGTTGATTTGCGATTTTGCCGACTTGACCCAGAGTTTTATACCGACTGAAATCAGACAAAAATACCAGTTGCAGACAATCCCGGAGGCATTGAAGCAGATCCACTGGCCCGACAATGGAGTTGATTTGCAGGATCTGGAGAATGGTCAGGATAATAGCCGCAGATCTCTGGTTTTTGATGAATTTTTCTTTCTGGAATTAGGTTTGGCCCTGAAACGGGCAGGGGTGCAGCTTGAGAAGGGGATCGCCTTCAGTTGTAAACACAAATATACAATTCCATTGAATAAGATTTTGCCGTTCAAACTCACTGAGGCACAACGTCGGGTACTGGGAGAGATTAAACGGGATATGATGGCACCACAACCGATGCATCGTTTGCTCCAGGGTGATGTTGGTAGTGGAAAAACCCTGGTTGCACTGATGTCTGCCTTGATCGCCATTGAGAACAATACTCAGGTTGCCATTGTTGCCCCGACCGAAATCCTTGCTGAGCAACACTACCAGACCTTTAGCACCTGGCTCGACAAGCTGGGATTAAAGACCGGATTGTTGCAAGGAAATATGCCAGCGGCGACAAAACGAGACCGGTTGGAACAGATAGCTACCGGTGAGATCAATCTGGTTGTCGGAACCCATGCTATTTTACAAGAGGGAGTTGACTTTTATCACCTTGGGTTGGGAATTATAGACGAACAGCATCGCTTTGGAGTCCGGCAGAGAAGTCTCCTTAAGCATAAAGGGGTGAATCCAGACATTCTGGTGATGACCGCAACTCCGATTCCACGAACCTTATCAATGACTCTGTATGGTGATCTATCTGTCTCTGTTATTGATCAACTGCCACCAGGGAGAAAACCGGTCACCACGGAAATATTCCGTTCTTCACAACGTCAGCAGGCATACCTGCGGATCAGACAGGAGTTGGAGCAGGGGAGACAGGCCTATGTTGTCTATCCACTGGTGGAAGAATCGGAAAAAAGTGATCTGCAGGCAGCAACGGTAGCAGCAGAATCTTTTGCCAATGAGATATTTCCTGGACTGAAAGTTGGACTTTTACATGGTCGGATGAAAACAGCAGAAAAAGACAATGTGATGAATTCATTCCGACAGGGTGATTTACAGCTGCTGGTTTCAACAACCGTGATTGAAGTCGGTGTTGATGTGCCAAATGCGACAGTGATGATGATTGAACATGCGGACCGTTTTGGCCTTTCCCAACTACACCAGTTGCGCGGACGGGTTGGCCGAGGGGCTGAAAAGAGTTATTGCCTGCTGATTCCTTCAGTCCATTATAGTGAAGATGCTGCCCGCAGATTGCGGGTTATGGTTGAAACCAATGACGGATTTCGCATTGCTGAAGCTGACCTGGAAATCCGCGGGCCCGGTGATTTTCTTGGAACGCGACAAGCTGGATTGCCTGATTTACGGGTTGCAAGTTTGCTGAAAGATATTCGCATTCTTGAAGAGGCACGATATGAAGCTTTTGAATATGTTAAAATAACTGATCAGTTAAGCACCATTGATGCAGAACCGGTTAAAAGAGAACTGATCCGGCGCTGGGGTGGAAGACTGGAATTAGCCGCTATCGGGTGATAGAATCAAATTAATGTAATTTTGCAGTCAGGAGAAGATATTTATGAAAGCAATCCGTGTTCACAGTTTTGGCGATGCAGAAGTGATGCAACTAGAAGAGATCCCGGGACTCGCACCAAGTGAAAAGCAAATAAAAATAGAAGTCAAAGCGGTTGGGATCAATCCGGTCGATACCTATATTCGGGCAGGTATCTATCCAATAAAACCAGATCTTCCATACACGCCTGGATCTGATGCCGCAGGTATTATCAGCGCCGTTGGAAATTCAGTCAAACACTTCAAAGTAGGCCAAAGAGTTTATATTTTACGAAGTATAACAGGTACTTACGCTAAAGAGGTACTATGTGAGGCCGGTCAGGTTTTTCCATTGCCTGATAATATCGATTTTTCTGCCGGTGCAGCACTTGGAGTCCCGTACAGTACCGCATTTTTCGCTCTCAATTACCGCGCTCAGGCAAGACCGGGTGAAACTGTCTTGATTCACGGTGCCAGCGGCGCGGTTGGTTTGGCTGCAGTACAGATTGCCAGGGCGAACGGATTGCGGGTTATCGGGACAGCCGGCACAGAAAAAGGTATCGAGTTATTAAAACAACAAGGTGTCATCGCAGCCTTGAATCACAACGAAGAAAATTACCTCGATGCAATCGACGAGCTGACATGTGGAACCGGTGTCGATGTCATTCTTGAAATGCTCGCCAATATCAATCTGGATGCTGATCTCAAAAAACTTGCCAGGTTCGGAAGAGTTGTCGTCATCGGCAATCGCGGCACCATAGAAATTGATCCTCGCGATACTATGGGAAAGAATGCTTCCATCCTGGGGATGTCTTTGTTCAATGCAACACAGCAGGAGCTGGATCAGATTCATGCAGTTATCAGGGCAGGATTGGAAGATGGTCGTTATAAACCGATCATCCATTGTGAAATGCCTTTAGTCGATGCAGTCAAAAGTCATGAGTTGGTGATGGAAACAGGTGTGAACGGTAAGATTGTCCTTATTCCTTAATTTTGAAACAGTGACAAGATATTTCAAATTGGTATATTGATTAGTTGACATAATATATATTATGCGACGTTAG
>JAOZMV010000223.1 GCA_029934095.1 Desulfuromusa sp.
GGGCAAAAAGGAGCTAAAAAATGAGCCAAACAAACGGATTTACAGCCAGTTCATGGATAGTCCGACAGTCTCCTAGATAGATCAAATATTTTTCACGATATGCGGCAGGGTAACGATTTCAATCCCCTCAGACTCTAGAAATTCACGGACTTCAATAGCAATTCTGACCGATTCCTGGTTGTCACCATGAACACATATACTGTGAAAGTCTGTTTTAATAATCTTTCCATTGATACTTTCGATGCCGCCGCGGTTGAGCATGCCCCTGACATTCTCAACACAATCGGCAGGATCACTAAAAACCGATCCAGGCTGACTGCGGGACACCAACTGACCAGACTCATCATAAGCACGATCGGCAAAAACCTCCAACGCCACAGGCAAACCATGCTCTATACCGACTTTAGCCAATTCGGAACAAACCGGAGCAAGCAAAATCATGGTTGGATCATAGGACACCATAGCCGTAACAATATTTTCAGCAAGATCATAGTCGACACACGCCATGTTATTGAGAGCTCCGTGTGGCTTGACATGAGTCACCCTGCTACCCAAAGAGCGGGCAATTCCCTCCAAGGCCCCAATTTGATAAAGAACCAAAGCCCTAAGTTCGTGTGGCGCGATATGCATAACCCGCCGCCCGAACCCCTGAAGATCAGGGAATGAAGGATGGGCTCCAACGCTAACTCCATTATCAAGTGCCATTTGCAATGTTTCAGTCATGATCCAAGGATCCCCTGCATGAAATCCACTGGCAATATTTGCGCTGGAAACTGTTTTTAATAATTCTTCATCATTCCCCAAACAATAAGCACCAAAACTTTCTCCCATATCGGCATTAATATTAATTTTCATTGCTGACGAAATCTCCCTTCAAAAAATACCAGACATCTAATCAATCTGGTTTCCAGTTTCAGGAAAAGGGTCTGACAACCATGTCAATGGAGCCACCGATTCCAGTAGAGCAGCCTGCCCCAAACGATACTGCCGCAACAAGGTCTCTGCTTGATCAACCTTGACCGGCCGAAATCCGATTCTTTGTCCTGGACTGAGTATGGCTAGTTTTGGGAGATCACAACTGATGACCGTCGCTATTTTAGGATAACCACCCACTGTTGGAGACTCAGCCAACATAATGATCGGCAAACCGTTCCCTGGGATCTGTATTGCACCTGGAATCATTCCGTCTGAAACAATTTCCCGATGAGCAGAGGAGCGATGCTTAACAGCATTCCCCTCAAGACGTAAACCCATGCGATCGGAGTCAGAACCGATTTGGTATTCTTGCTGAAAAAAATCTCGCTGCGACTCTGCAGAAAAGTAATCCTGCTGCGGACCGAGAATCACGCGAAACTCCAAAAACGAAGAAGTTAAATCACGAGTGTGATTATAGGGGATATCAGCTAACGGATTGACGGGGAAATTCAGTTCAGGACCGGCGGGAACAGAATTTTCAGAACAGGTCAATGAATCTCCCACGGACAAAAAAGAACCGTCGATTCCCCCTAAATGACCGCGTACAGATGTCGATCGACTCCCCATTACCTTCGGGACGGAAATGCCTCCAGAAAAGGCTAGATAAGCTGCCCGCCCACGACTGACAGTTTTTACCTTGAAGAGATCTCCGGCCTCAAGCGTAACACTACGCCATGATCTTATCAGCCGACTTTGATCTTTACGTACAATTTCAATCAGAGCATCGCCAACCACGGCAATCCGCAAAACACCCCGAACCACTTCTAAAACCGGGCCGGTAACCAAGGTCTCAAGAACTGCAGAATCCTGAGGGTTCCCTACCAGAACATTGGCGATACGAACCAAATCAGGATGCAATGCTCCCGACCACGGCACCCCGTAACACCGATAACCGAAACGCCCCAGGTCTTGTATACTGGTGAGCATTCCGGTTTTTCTGACAATCAACTCAGCGGGCATGACAACCGCCCTTCTCCAAAAACCGGCTAAGATCAAGACTTTCAGCACTTGTTTCCCGGGATATCAGATCAAACTCGTGGCGTGAAATTGCCCTGAAACGAACCTGATCACCCTGCCGCAACAAAGCCGGGTCAGTACGGCGATGATTAAAAAGCTCCACCGGACATCGCCCGAGCAAGCGCCACCCCCCGGGACTTTCAAACGGATAGATCGCTGTCTGTTTTCCGGTAATCGCCACAGATCCGGCGGGAACCCTGATACGCGGTTCGGCAAGCCGAGGCATCTGCAATTGCGGAACAAGGTCTCCCATATAAGGAAATCCCGGCAGAAAGCCCAACATATAAACGAGATAGGTAGATGCCGTGTGAAGCGCGATAACCTCTGTGGTGGAGATCCCTGCGCTTTCTGCAACCGCCCCAAGATCCTGTGCAAAATCATCTTCATAGCAAACTGGAAGAATCCAAAGACGCTCATCAGGAGCAGGAGTTAAAAACATATTTTCAGGCAGCGAGAGCACATACTCCTTAAGCCGCTGCCGCGAACAGCTCAAAGGGTCAAAAATAATTGTGAGGGACCGGTAAGTCGGTACAGTTTCGACGATACCGCTCAACTCACCGGCCCGCCAGGCTTCATTCACACATTTATCCAGTGTTGCCACCCGTTTCACAAGTTGCGGGTCAATCCCTTCCCCCAGCTCTAAGGTCAGAGCGCTATCACCCAATTCCAAAAAACGGATAGGGAATTTATTGTTTTGTTCTAAAGAAAACGTCACTTGAGACCTCGAAATTTTTGTAAATTAATTGCCCCAGTCTCCAACTGCTATCATACAGATAGCCTAGGGAAACTTGTCTGGTCAATTGAAAAGGTTGATCTCGATATCAAATCGATCAATATAGGGTACCTGAGAAAGATTTTCTGAACGGACTGTGTGCGTTGCACATCAAGTCGCTTCGGTTCTGCCGGTGGTCGTTTTTCTCCTTTGGCTGGCCGACCTTTTTTCTTTGTGACCTTTGGGGGCTTGACCTTCTTTGCTGGGTTTTCCCCTCCAATGATAGCAGTTGAGTCTTTATCTTTACTTACGTGATCAATAAGTTCTAGACTGAACAGAGAGTGTTACCCCCTTATGGTCTGTTTGGTGGAGAACCGGGAAAAGTTGAAAACAATCTAATTTATCAGAATTCTCAAAAACAGCAGATGCCGGGTAAAATTTTTGAACGACTAAACTAGGGAGATATCGTCAGTATTGAACCCCCTGGTGGTGGAAGTTACGGAACAACGCCATCGCCGGAAAAGAAATAATAAATCACAATTCACGGGCCTTGATGCCCCCCCAACAGAAAGAAGGAGGAGAAAAAATGTTGAAAAAAACTTTGGGAACATTA
>JAOZMV010000224.1 GCA_029934095.1 Desulfuromusa sp.
AGATTATTCCCGATGTTATCAGTCTGCCGGGGATTGTCATTGGCTTTATCTGTTCTTTCTTCATTCCCTGGCTCTCTTGGTCAGATTCACTTCTAGGTATTGTTCTGGGTGGGGGAATATTATTATCCATCGCCTGGATTTATGAGAAAGTGGCAAAAAGGGAAGGGATGGGTGGGGGTGACATTAAGCTACTGGGGATGCTGGGAGCATTTCTCGGCTGGCAGGCGGTATTTCCAGTTGTTTTTATTGCCTCTCTGATCGGTTCTTTGATTGGTGTTCCGTTGATGTTGATACAGAAGGGGGATACGAAATTGGCAATTCCTTTCGGTCCGTTTCTGGCCTTTGCTGCGACGGTTTATCTTTTCTGGGGGAGAAATCTGGTTCATTGGTATTTGAATTTACTGGGGAGTTAAGTTTGCTTTTGTAACGTAAAAAATGTCACATCTCTTGATGTTACGAAGGCTTAATTAGAAAAATAGCTTGTTGGACCGAGAGTAAGAATCTTTTTTTTTGAATTTATTTATTGGTTTAATCTTAAAATGCTTGACAATAGCGCACACTGACCTATAATTACGCACAATTTAGTTGTTTATTAATACTATGAGGTTAGTTAGATGATGTTGAATCACGTCAGGGATATTCGTGAATCGTTGTTGATGAGCAAAGCGGAGTTGGCACGCAAGGCTGATGTTTCGCCATTAACCATCACACGGATTGAGCGTGGGCACCCTTGTCGGATGGAAACTATGCGTAAGATCATCTTAGCTTTGGGTTACAAGCTTTCTGATAAAAATAAGCTTTTTCCGGAGTAGGTAGGTTTCTGGTTAGTACGTTATGACTGATATTTATGACTCTTTTTGGACAGGATAAGACATGTTCGCCTCGAAAAAAGATATTGTTGGTATCGATATTGGCTCAAGCGCAGTAAAAATGGTGTGTTTGCGTGAGTCTCGTGGAACTTTTCATCTTGAACATATTGGCATCATGCCACTGGATGCGGAAACAATAGTCGACAACACTATTATGGATTCAACAGTCATCGTTGATTCTATTCAAAATCTGTTGAATGCGATGAAAATTAAGTCAAAACGGGTAGCGACCTCAGTTTCTGGTCATTCTGTTATCATTCGTAAGATCAGTTTGCCGGTCATGTCTGAAGCTGAATTGGAGGCATCAATTCAGTGGGAGGCCGAGCAATATATCCCTTTCGATATTTCTGAGGTCAATATTGATTTTCAGATACTTGGTTCTGATACAAAAGATCCTTCACAAATGAGTGTCATGCTGGTTGCGGCAAAGAAAGATTTTGTTGATGACTACACGGCACTTTTTACCGAGGCGGGACTTGAGCCTGTGGTGATGGATATTGACTGCTTTGCTGTCGAAAACATGTTTGACTACAATTATGGTTTTGTCGATGACGAGGTTGTGGCACTCATTGATCTGGGTGCCAGTGCTACAAGTGTCAGTGTGCTCCGGGGTGACACCTCTATATTTACCAGAGATATACAAACCGGTGGTAATGTATTAAGTGAAGAATTGCAGAAGCGTCTTGGGGTGAGTAGTGAGGACGCCGAGCGAGCTAAGCTTGGAGATCGTAATATTGCCGATGTTGATCCCGATTCAGTTGATGAAATACTGTCAGATGCAATTGAAAATCTGGCTCAGGAGGTTCAGCGTTCTTTGGACTTCTTTGCAGCCACTTCCAGCGATGATCGAATTTCCAAGGTCTATTTAACCGGAGGGCTTTCAAATTCGGTGAAAGTTAGAGAAACGCTGGAAGAGCGTCTTGGCATTACTGCTGAAAGAGTCGATCCTTTTCGAAATGTAACTATTAAAGAAAAGGAATTTGACATGGAGTATCTCGATGCCATTGGGCCGATGTTCTCTGTGGCTGCAGGCTTGGCAATGAGGAAGGTTGGTGACAAATGATTCGAATTAACCTGCTGCCGGTCAGAGCTGCGCAGAAAAAAGAGAGACTGCGCTCACAACTATCGATCTTTCTCCTCTGTATTGTCCTCATCTGTATCGGTTGTGGTGCCTTGTATTTTTTGCAGATGACAGCTATCAGCGATGTGCAAGCTGAAATTACCACTATTGATCATAAAAATAGGGAACTCAGTAAGAAAATTGGACAGGTCAGAAACTTTGAAAAGAAAAAAGCGGAACTAGAAAAAAAATTCGCGGTACTACAGACGTTGAAAGCGGGAAAGAGTGGTCCGGTACATTTGTTGGATGAGTTGAGTACCTCACTGCCAGACAAGCTTTGGTTGACAAAGTTTTCAGAAAAGGGTGGGAAAATCGTTCTGTCAGGTGTGGCAGACAACGAGAATACCGTTGCTGTTTTTATGCGCAATCTGGAAACTTCTCCTTATTATAAGAATATTGAATTAGCGGTAACCGAACAGACTAAAGCTGGTGACAGAAAGATGAAAAAATTCACCTTAAATTGCAGTGTTGAAGCACAATCATCTGAATAAACGGGATTTAAACGATGAATTCACAAGTCGAGCAAGTCTTTAATCTGCCAGCTTACCAGCGCATACTTATTGTTCTGGTCATTATGGTAGCTTTGGCAGCGGGATTTTATTTTCTCCTTTATCAGGGACAACTTGAGCAGCATAGTAGCTTGGTGAAAAAGCGGGATGCTGCCCAGGTTAAATTGCAAAAAAATCAAAAAATAGCCAATAATTTGGCAGTTTACCGTGCTGAGTATGAAAAGATGCAGGCCCGATTGGATGAAGCTCTCGGGCAATTACCACTGAAGAGAGAAATTCCAAGTTTATTGACCAGTATCGGTGATCTGGCAAAAGATAAAGGGCTGGAAATTTTACGCTTCAAGCCTGCCAAAGAATCAATCAAGGGTTTTTACGCTGAAGTTCCGGTAACCCTGAAATTGAGCGGTTCATACCATCAGGCTGCTGCCTTTTTTGATGCTGTGAGTAAAATGGAGCGGATTGTTAATATTCAAGGATTGTCTTTAGGGGGAGCGAAAGCCATCAGGGGTAAAACAACCTTGGGGGTGAATTGCAGCGCCATTACCTTTCGGTTTGTTGAGAATTCGACTGAACAGAAGGGGAAGAAAGGTGGTAAGAGGAAATGAGATCTAGATTCCTTATAATATTTGCTCTGCTTTTGCTGCTGACAGGGGTTGCTGCCGATGTTATCGCCCAACAGGATCCTCTTGAGCCTAAGCAGGCTAAGCCCTCGGATGCGGGTCTTACAAATGCTGACGGCGATTACTTTGCCTATAGCCCCAAGGGGCGGAGAGATCCTTTTAAGCCGCTAATACAAAAAAAGCAT
>JAOZMV010000225.1 GCA_029934095.1 Desulfuromusa sp.
CCCCGAATAAAATGAGACAGTTGCCAACTGACGTGGGCATAAATATCCAGAACCATTTCAAAGTAGCGGTTTGGGGTTAAGGAGACAAGTCTGCGCATGATCCGGCGGCTGTCGCGCAAGAAAAAGAAGGAAAACAGCGGGACCAGCAACAGCAGGCTGCCGAGTCGCATCGCCGAACGTGGCGTCTCTTTTAAAATAAAACCGAAGATATCCTGTGATACGGCACTCATTCGTTCAGCAAGGTTATAGTTTGTTATAAAGGGGAAATGTTCCTGGGCTGCTATTAATAAACCGCTCAAATATTCAATAGCATGGCTGATATAGCGAGGAAAGTCGGCTTTAAGAGCCTGCATCATCCCCTCCCAATTAGGTGGGCCGATAATCAGCAGGAACAGGGAAATTGACGAGAACAGGAAAAAATAGACAATAAAAATGCTGAGGGTGCGGTTAACCTTTTCCCCTTCAAAATAATAGACAACCGGGTCGAGCAGATAAGAGACAATCAGCGAGATTAAAATCGGCAGAAACAGCCCTGCTGTTGCTGTTTTCAGCAGTGCAGTGACTGTGGAAGCAGAGGAATAGATGGCAATCCCTGATGCAATTGCCATTGTCAGTACCAGGTAGAGAACTGCAACCTGCGCACGGCTCATGCCGCTCTGGCTACCCATCAGCTTGCTGTTTCCGGTTATCAGCCAGCTGTTTTTTTAATGCTTCGAGCTGGAGACTGCATTGCAGAAGTCGATCACTGATAACCCGGTTTAAACCCAACATGATTTTTGCAGAAGGGGCCGGGTGGCGACGTACGGCTTCCAGCATGTCGGTGCGGAATAGCCCAACCAATATGGTGGTTTCAGTGGTGCGAGCTGAGGCACAACGTGGTCGTGATGCGGTCAAGGAAATTTCACCAAAGAAATCCCCCGGTTCAAGCATAGCCTGCTCTGTCTCCTGACCCTGTTCGTCCCGGGTGTAAATTTGAACTTCTCCCGAGCGGATGGTATACATCCCCGAGCCAATATCCCCTTCGCTGAATATTATTTCATCAGCCTCGTAATTTCGTACATGGACGACATTTTCCAGAAAAGCCAGCTCCCGTTTGTCCAGTTCTTTGAACATCGGCATGGTGCTGAGAAAGTAGGCCAATGTTTGTTCGTAACCACGGCTGCGGAAGATATTATTCCAAAATGGATTCACAATTATTCCTTGATGGGTTGAGGGCTGTCAGCTCTCTGTACCCTGAATTTCTCCAGACTATCTACCTGAGAAGCCGTTATTATACCTATAAGTCCGGTAAGTACCAGACAAAAAGCCAAAGTTATAAACAGCTCTTTATCTTGGAGCTGTTCTTGACTATCCTGAGACCATGATTTCTATCGACCTGAAAAAATACCCGCAGACTCCCGGAGTCTATCTGATGTTTGGCGGCAAAGACGAAATTCTCTATGTCGGTAAAGCTAAACAGCTGCGGAGTCGACTCCGCAGCTACTTTTCTGCCAGTGGGGACGGACGGCTGCAGATTCCCCTGCTGATGGAAAAGGTTGCGCGGATAGAAGTTATTCTTACCGATACCGAAAAAGAGGCATTGCTGCTCGAAAACACCCTGATCAAGAAATATCGTCCCCATTACAATATTGATCTGCGAGATGACAAAACTTATGTTTCAGTCCGAATCGATCTGAACGATCCATTTCCGATGATGCAGGTGGTGCGACAGGTGAAAGATGATGGCGCTCACTACTTTGGTCCTTATTCCTCTGCTGCGGCGATTCGTGAAACACTCAAGGAAATTTACCGGATATTTCCTTTACGCCATTCATCCATTGAGCGCTGCAGTAAACGGGGGCGCCCCTGCTTGTTTCATCAAATTGGTCAATGCAGTGCCCCCTGTCACGGGAAAATCAGTCAGTTGGATTACCGTAAGTTGGTGGATGGCGTCATTCATCTCCTCGAAGGGCGGGAATCGGAAGTTCTCATCCGTTTGCAACAGCGGATGGCTCAAGCTGCGGAGGATATGCGTTTTGAAGATGCGGCAAGGTTGCGTGATCAGATTCGTGCCGTTGAAAAGAGTGTCGAAAAGCAGAAAGTGACCGATTATGGTGGTGGCAATCTGGATGTGATCGGTTTGCATCAGGATGGCGGAGAGGTGGAAGTGACGCTGCTGTTCATCCGTCAGGGAAGGTTGATTGGCCGCCGGAGTTTCCCCGTGGAGTGGAAACTCGATCTCCCCGAATTACTCAGCGGGTTCTTGCAGGAGTACTACTCCCGTAAGGTGATTCTTCCCGATCAGTTGCTGCTCCCATTCTCGTTGGAGAGTGCTGATTTGCTGGGTGAATGGCTGAGTGAAAAGCGCGGCAGAAAGGTGCGCTTGTTGGCTCCGCAACGGGGTGAAAAAAAACGCCTCTGCCAGATGGCGCAGCGCAATGCATGTGAGTCTTATCGCCAACGGGGACAGCGGCAACAGGCGCGTGAGAAGTTATTGGAAGAGTTGCAGGGGAGGTTTCACTTGCCATGTTTTCCTGAGCGGATTGAATGTTACGATATCTCGAATGTTCAGGGGGATCAATCAGTCGGAAGTATGGTGGTTCTGCTTGGGGGAGAACCTGCACCTGCCGAGTATCGCCGCTTCAAAATTAAAACGGTGATGGGTGCTGATGACTATGCTTCGTTACGGGAAGTTCTGCAGCGTCGTTTGCAGCGTGGCGTTGAGGAAAAAAACCTGCCCGATATGATTTTAATTGATGGTGGCAAGGGGCAGCTCGGGGTGCTGACGACGGTTCTGGAGGAGTTTGATCTTGGCTCCCGGATCGGCGCTGTCGGGATTGCTAAAAGCCGGGTTATGGCGAATGTTCGTGGCAAAGTTGTCGAGCGGAGTGAAGAGCGTTTTTTTCTTCCCGGCAGAAAAAATCCAGTCAGCTTTCGGCATGGCTCGGCAAGCCTGTTCCTTTTAGAACGGTTGCGCGATGAAGCCCACCGGTTTGCCATCACCTACCATCGCAAATTACGCAGCAAGGCCAGTTTACGTTCATCCTTGGAGGATATCTCCGGCGTTGGCCCCGCCCGGCGTAAAGCATTATTGAAAAAATTCGGTAGTCTGAAAAGGATCCGTTCTGCGTCTCTGGAAGAATTACAACAAGTGCCGGGGATGTCGACAAGTTTGGCAGAAACGATTTTTCAGGTGCTGCGGGAAAAGTGAAAAAAGATGTTTTAACGGAGAGTCGCTGAGATGGAGAGAAGAGCTAAAACCGTGTGACTGCCACCAAGACGCCAAGAGCACCAAGAAAAGCTTAAAGGTCTTTTTTGGTTTA
>JAOZMV010000226.1 GCA_029934095.1 Desulfuromusa sp.
TAACTTCCTAATTTTATTATGGTACCCGAGACGAGAATCGAACTCGTACAGGATTACTCCCGAGGGATTTTAAGTCCCTTGCGTCTACCAGTTCCGCCACCCGGGCATGAAATGGCTATATTAATGATTCCTGTCCTACTGTCAACTTTAATATGCAAGTGCAATTACCTCTTTGCCTTATTTTATCCATCATCGCCTATTCCCAGCTTCCCAAGCCGATAGCGGATTGAACGGAAATTGATTCCTAACAGCTCTGCTGCCCGTTTTCGCACCCCGCCAGATTTCTCCAGCGCTTGAAGAAGCACAGTTCTTTCTAGATCTTCCAACCATTTTTCCAGATCAAAATCAGCATCGGGAAGATCGCCTATCAAGCCGCACAGATTGCGATTTTTATTTTTAACCTGCTCTGGTAAACACTCGACCGTTAACTCATCACTTTCACCCAGAACCACACAGCGTTCGACCAGATTTTCCAGTTCACGAACATTGCCCGGCCAATCGTAGTTAAGCAATAACTCCAGCGCCTGCTTCTGAATCGGATACTCCCCTTCACCTTTCAGACGTTGATAAAATCTATTGATCAAGAGGGGAATATCATCCTGTCGGGATCGTAACGGGGGAAGTTCAATAGAAACAACGTTCAAGCGGTAGAACAGATCCTCGCGAAAGCTACCCTCTTTAATCATTTCAGCTAAATCCTGATTGGTTGCTGCGACCAATCTGATGTTCAGAGGAACATTACTGGTTCCGCCAACTCGGCGAAATTCTCGCTCTTGAAGAACGCGCAATAATTTTACCTGCATCCCCATTGGTAATTCACCAATTTCATCCAAAAACAAGGTGCCATTATCAGCGGACTCAAACAGTCCCTCTTTGCGCCTATCGGCACCGGTAAACGCCCCTTTTTCATGGCCGAACAATTCACTTTCCAGTAAATTTTCGGGGATAGCCCCACAGTTGATCGGGACAAAGGGGTGCTTTTTTCGGCCACTGTTTAAATGCAATGCCTGGGCAACCAATTCCTTTCCCGTACCACTTTCACCGGTAATCAGAACATTGGCCTGACTTGGGGCAACCCGCTCTAACAAGGCAATCAATTTAGACATGGCCGGGCTTTTTCCAATCAAATTCTGAAAAGAAGAACGCTGTCCAAGTTGCTGTTTAAGGCGCCGATTTTCCTGCTGGAGCTGTTTCCTCTCGAGGGCATTTTTGATCACCAGACGGATTTCTTCATTTTTAAATGGCTTGGTAATATAGTCGTAAGCACCCAGTTTCATCGCCTCAACTGCCTCTTCAGTCGAGGAGAATGCGGTAATCATCATCACCGTGACATCATTATCCTGCTCACGCAATTTGCGTAATAATTCAATACCCGTCACCCTGGGCATCTGAATATCAGAAATAACCAGGTCATAATTATTTTCCTGAGCCATGGTGAAAGCCACCGCGCCATCTTCTGCCTGATCAACCTGATACCCTTCCCGTTGAAGCAAAATTGACAACATGGTGCGTAAGCTATTTTCATCATCAACAACAAGGATTCGATACAGATTCTTTTCAGTAGCCATTCTTAACCTTCTTCCGGAGTAAAAAGGAGAGAAAATCTGGCACCGCCAGCAGCTCCCTTCTCAACAGTAACCATTCCACCATGTGATTCTACAACCGAGTAAACAGATGCCAAACCGAGTCCGGTCCCCTTCTCTTTTGTCGAAAAAAATGGCTCAAAAATACGACCTTTGATTTCATCAGCAATACCCGGTCCACTATCTTCAATAATAATGGTGGGAACTTCCTTTTCTTCGACGCTAAAAATTAACCGTCCCTGACTTTGCATCGCCTCAGCGGCATTGATAGTCAAATCCCATAAAGCCTGCAATATCAAGCCTCGATCTAAAACAAGATAAAAGTCAGCTGGATAAACCTGGGTGATTTCAATCTCCTTGAAGCGGGGATCAGTAGCAAGCATATCAACCAGTTGATCGAGAATAGAAGCAACATTCACCGATTCTTTCACCGGTTCTTTCGGTTTGGCAAATTCAAGAAAATCGGTCAACAACCCATTGAGGCGCTCAGCCTCTTTTACCACAATTCCCATCAAACGAAGGTCATCAGGTTGAACCGTTTCAGCCTCCATCAACAATTGGACAGAGCCGCTGATGGACGCTAGGGGATTACGAATTTCATGCGCCATTCCTGCTGCCAGGCGACCAACAGCAGCCAGACGGTCTGTCCGCTTTAAATCTTCTTCTGTTTTTTTCAACTGAGTTAAATCCTGAAAAGTCACTAAAACTCCAAGATTTTCCCCTTGACTCCCTTTAGCTGGAGTTGTCGCATAACCAAGAATAAGATTTTCTCCACTTTCCCTGATAAAATAACCTTCAGACCGCTTTAGTGGCTTTATGGCCACAACAGGATCCAGCGATAAGCCCGGAAACATTTCAGCAGCATCTTTATCATAAACATCCTGCAACGACAATCCGGTGATAACGCTAGCTGCCCGGTTAAAGGAGCGGATTCTTCCTCTGGAATTAATCAACATGAGCCCACTACTGATATGGGACAGAATCGTCCGATTCATTTTTTTCAATTCAGCATAATCAATAGTTTTGAGCTGTAACTCTTTTTCGCTCTGTCGCCAGCGTTCTGCAAGAGTACCACTGAGGATTGAGGTTAGAAAAAAGGCAACACCATGAACAAATAGTACCGAGAAAAAAGTCCCATCGGGAACGGAACGAAATAAATTAATCGGGTGCAGATAGTTGAAAAATTGGAGATTGAGTATTCCACCGAACATGATAACTGCACATGCAGCGGACAAAATGGTCGAACGACGTGACAATAAAAAGCTTGCAGAGACGATAACTAACAGATATGCAAAGGAAAAAACACTTTCGACTGCTCCAGTCAGAAGGATCAAAACAGAGACAAATAATAGGTCCCAGACAATCTGTAACTGGGAAAAAAAATCGGTGTTTGATATTTTTTTAAGGAAGAGTGCTGAAACTAAAGCCTCAGCATAGGCGATTCCAATCAGTAGAAATAAAGGTTGAATAAGGGTACGATTGGCGCTCCCTTTCAGGTAGAAAATTGCCGCGCCACCCAGCAGAAGAGTAATAACCGCGGTTCGACAGATTAAGTACCAGGTCAAACCACGGTTATCAGTTTTCATCACCCTTTTTTTCAAAATCTCCGAGGTGGACATTAACCGCCCGCAACACCTGCCAGTTTAAAGATCGGCAGATACATGGCGATAACCAGACCACCGACAGTGGTTCCCAAAAACAGCATCAATAGTGGTTCCA
>JAOZMV010000227.1 GCA_029934095.1 Desulfuromusa sp.
TCCCGGAAAAGTGCTCCGCTCATAGATGGTTCCAGATGGGGTCAGCCATGAAAAAAGCCGAGCCTCCGGAGAAAATATTATCCTTCGGTAGCTCGGCCATCTTATAGGAATTGGAGGAAAGACCCGGAGCTTTCCGTCCCTGCTTTTCAGCAGGTTTGGCGTTTTCGTGGATCACTGTTTAAAAGGATAAATCACAATAGATGACCTGTCAAGTCAGCTATTGTGATTTATTGATAACGAGTTGTCGGGATTAATTCACTTTTTCGAAAGGCTTTTTTGAATGGTATGCCTCTTGACGTTTATCTGAACGCTGTTGATTTATGCTCACTCCCGAATCTCGGAGATTTATAATTCAAAGAAAAAGAACTTCCTTTCTTATCAACTTTTTATTTTTTCAGTAATGATATCCCCTGATCTCCCAGTTTCACCAAACCATCCTTATACAAACCACCCACCGCTTTTTTGAAGACTTTTTTGCTCAACCCCAACTGGTTACGGATCAGTTCCGGCGGACTTTGATCGTGCAGTGACAGGAATCCATCAACCTCAAGGGCCTCGAGAATAATCTCCCGGGCATCTTTAACCCCTGCAGCACCTGGGCGTCGGAGGGTGACATCAATTCGGTGGTCGGCACGGATACGGAGGACATAACCGGTATGGCGTTCTCCCCGTTTTAACCCCGGAGGAACTTCATCTTTATAGAGCAGTGCTTCATAGTAATTGTTGACAATCACTTTGGCTCCCAGGTCGGTAAAAGCCCAGATTAACAGGTCAATTTCTTCCCCTTCAGCAAGATCCCGGTTCTCTTTGACCAGAAACTTTTCCAGCCGGCTTGAGGCGATCGGGCGGTTCTCTTTATCGTGACAAACGTGGACCAGGTAGCGCCGCCCCTCTTCCATTTTTTGTGCCTGTTCGCTGTAGGGGGCAAGTAAATCTTTTTTCAGTCCCCAGTCGAGAAAGGCTCCATGCGGGCCGATACTCTGAACCTTCAACAGGGCAAATTCACCGACCTGAGCGGCCGCCAGCGTTGTTGTGACTGTCGGCTTATTATCACGATCAAGGTAGAGAAATACCTCAACACTTGAGTCGGGGGCGACCTCCTCCAGCCACTCACTGCGGGGAAGAAAAAGCTGCTGCTCTTCGGCATAAAGCCATGCCCCTTTTTCATTGATACTTTTACACTTCAGTTTGTAACTGTAACCGGGTGATAACATCTGTAGCCCTTTTTTATGAGTTGTTATGGGTTGACTGAAATTCGCGCTCTGCTGATACAAAGGTAACCTAAGCCGCAGACTATTGCCAAGATTATCAGGAAGCCATTCCAGCCATAGTGGCGATAAATAATCCCCGGAGCAAACGAGCCAATACTGCCACCGGCGTAATAGAAAGCAACATAGAGCCCATTTGTCAGACCGCGATACTCGCTTCCCGCCAACTGATTAACCAATCCGGATGCCGTTGCATGAACCAGAAACATGGCTCCACAAAAAAGAAACATCATCCCGAACAGGAGCCAGATCTGATTGCCCGCCAGACCAATAAGGGTTAATCCGAGACAAATGAGGCCAATGCGGATGGTTTTAAGTTCACCGTTGAACCAGGATATGATTTTTGGTGCACCGAGTGAGGTGACAATTCCCATCATATAGCCGGAATACATCAGACCAATTCGCAGTTCATTGGCCTGATCACTCAGTTCTGTCAGTCGGAAAGGTAAAAAGTTCATCACTGCGGCAAAAATGAGAAACAGGCAGAATACACTCAGGTAGATGGGGAGGAAGTTTGGTCGCCGTAAGGTTTCAAAAATAGCTTGTGGATGTGGTCGGGTGGTCTTTAAACCGGTTGTTTCGGGCAACCAGAACAACGTCAGAAAGCCAATACCGAGGGAGACTGCCAGAGCAAGGAAACTGAATTGCCAGCCGAACAGATTGGCAATCAGACCGGATGCTGCCCGACCGATGAACCCTCCAAAAATTGTTGCGGCAATGTAGATCGACATGATGCGCTGTACTGTATCTGCTGAAGAACGGCTGGAAAGGTAGGTCATCAGTGAAGTCAAAATCGCCGGAACCAGTAATCCCTGAACCAGGCGGATGCAAATTAAGAGTGAAAAGCTGGATGTTCCGGCAAAAAACAGTTCGGTCAGCGCCAGCAGTGGGACAGCAATTTTCAGCACCCGAACCGGGGAGACGGTTTCAAGCAGATAGCCGTAAGCCAGCGGTGCCAGAGCCAGAGGGATAAAGGTGACGGTTGTTAATGCTGCAGCAGCTTCTCGACTGACCTCAAATTGTTGACTCAAAACCGGCAGTAGCGGCTGAGGCGCATAGAGAACCGAAAGAGCCAGAATAGTATTGAAGAGGATCGGGAGTATCTCTGAATATTTTTGCCGGGGCATTCGGGTTCGCCTGATATAAATATGAAGGGTAAGAAGTTCTCACTGCTGTAGCAGAAATAAACCGGGTTGTATAGGGGGAATAATGGTAGAACAGTTGAGGAAAACAGCAGATCATCCTTGTCATATCAGGTGAGATTATGAAAAAACTATCCCGCTTCAAGCTCTTCGATTGCCATTTTCATATTATTGACAAAAGATTTCCACTGCTGGGAAACCAGGGATATCTGCCGGATAATTTTTCTACAGCAACCTATCGGGAGAGAACCAAAGATTATGCGCTTGTTGGTGGTGCGATTGTTTCGGGCTCATTTCAAGCATTTGACCAGAGTTACTTGCTTGCCGCCCTTGGAGAGCTAGGCCCCAACTTTGTCGGGGTAACACAACTTCCAGCGACTGTCTCCGATGATGAACTGATCCGTCTGAATCGGGCCGGGGTTCGGGCAGTACGGTTTAATTTGAGGCGGGGTGGATCGGAGGGGATTGGGAAGCTGGAACATTTTTCCCGTCGCGTCTATGAAGTGGTGGGTTGGCATTCTGAAATATATGTGGATAGCAAAAATCTACCCGATCTGCACAATATTCTGATCCAGTTGCCCCGGGTCAGTATAGACCATCTGGGGCTTTCGAAGGTGGGTTTGCCGAATTTACTGCCACTGGTCGAGAAAGGTGTATTTGTCAAGGCTACGGGATTTGGTCGGGTTGATTTCGCGGTTAAATCGGCACTGCGGGAGATTGCTGCCATCAACCCCGATTCTCTGCTGTTTGGAACCGATTTGCCATCAACCAGAGCCCCCCGCCCTTACTCTGATGATGACTATCTTACGGTTATTGATGCTCTGGGTGAAAAACTGGCGCAAAAAGTTTTTTATGAAAATGGGGT
>JAOZMV010000228.1 GCA_029934095.1 Desulfuromusa sp.
CTTTAGTTATGGAGAAGGTTACGGCGATTATTCCCGCTCGTTACGGATCGACCCGGTTTCCCGGGAAGCCCCTTGCACTCATCAATGGTTTGCCAATGATTCAGCATGTCTGCCAGCGGGTTGCTAACGCCAAATTGGTCGATCGGGTTATTGTTGCAACTGACGATGCGCGTATCGCTACTGTTGTTGACAGCTTTGGCGGTGAGGTGGTGATGACCCGAACCGATCATTCGACCGGTACCGATCGTCTGGCTGAAGTTGCGGAACAGATTGAGGCTGAGTTGATAGTTAATGTTCAGGGCGATGAACCCCTTATCGATCCCCGGATGGTTGATCAGGCAATAGCCCCGCTGGTGGAAAATCGGCGGATACAGATGGGAACAGTCGCCAGTCGGATCGATCAGGTCGATGATTTTTATAATCCCAATGTGGTTAAGGTGGTCAAGAAACAATCTGGAATGGCGCTCTACTTTTCCCGCGCTCCGATTCCCTGGCCACGCGATTTAGATCGTGATCAACTTGCAGAAGTGCTCCCGCAGTTGGGTCTGTTGCGCCATATTGGCCTTTATGTCTACCGCCGGAAACTGTTATTGGAATACCCCTCCTGGCCAAAAATGGCGTTGGAAGAATTAGAAAACCTGGAACAGTTGCGTGCTCTTGAGCGGGGGATTGAACTGTATGTTGCGGAGACTGAGTTCAGCTGTCATGGCGTTGATACCCCCGCAGATCTTGAACGGGTTTCCCAACTCCTCTCTATAGAAAATCAATAATTAAACCGAACTGTTACTCACTTTTTTAAATATGGACGGTTTTTTGCATGAACAGGGTTTCTTTCACCCTTGTTTCTGTGTAGAATCGATCATTCTTGAGTATTGATAATTTTAATGCTGTAGTTCGGCAGCAGCTTTTATGAAGGGTGGAATAAAGTCAATGAAAACAAAGTTTCTCTTTGTAACTGGCGGAGTGGTTTCTTCTCTCGGCAAAGGTTTGGCTGCGGCCTCGATCGGCGCACTGATGGAGGCCCGGGGTCTGAGGGTTTCAATGCAAAAAATGGATCCTTATATCAATGTCGATCCCGGAACCATGAGCCCTTTCCAGCATGGTGAAGTTTTTGTCACTGAGGATGGTGCGGAAACGGATCTCGATCTTGGTCATTATGAGCGTTTCACTTCGGCACAATTATCGCGGAAATCAAATTTTACCACTGGTCAGGTTTATGATTCAGTGATTCGCAAAGAGCGGCGTGGTGATTATCTGGGTGGAACGGTTCAGGTTATCCCCCATATTACCAACGAAATTAAACAGAAGATTCTTGATAATGCCGAAGGTGTCGATATCGCAATTATCGAGGTTGGCGGTACTGTCGGAGATATTGAATCCCTCCCTTTTCTTGAGGCAATTCGCCAGTTTCGTGCTGATCGTGGCCGGGACAATGTCCTTTATATTCATTTGACGTTGGTTCCCTATATCACAACTGCGGGTGAATTGAAGACCAAGCCAACGCAACACAGTGTTAAGGATCTGCGTGAAATTGGGATTCAGCCGGATATCTTGTTGTGCCGTTGTGATCGCGAGATTCCCCGTGAAATGAAGGAAAAAATTGCACTGTTCTGTAATGTGCCGGAAGAAGCGGTCATTACCGCCCGGGATGTTGAGACTATTTATGAAGTGCCGACCGCTTTTTATGCCCAGGGGTTGGATGAACGGATTGCCGATTACCTCAATATCTGGACTAAAATTCCCGATTTGTCGGTTTGGGAACGGATTGTCAAGCGGGTAAAAGAGCCGGCGAAAGAGACAACGATTGCTGTTGTTGGTAAGTATGTCGGTTTGACCGAGAGTTATAAATCGTTAGCCGAGGCGTTGACCCATGGTGGCATTGCCAATAATTGCCGGGTTAACTTGAAGTATGTTGATTCGGAAACATTGGAACGTCACGGCATCAACAATACTTTTGATGATGTCGATGGCATTCTGGTTCCGGGTGGTTTTGGTAAGCGCGGTAGTGAAGGTAAAATTGCAGCAATACGTTATGCTCGTGAAAATAAGGTTCCATTTTTCGGGATTTGTCTCGGGTTGCAGATGGCAGTTGTTGAGTTTTCCCGCCATGCTTGTAATATTGACGATGCCCATTCCTCTGAATTCCATGAAACTGCAGCTAATCCGGTTATCCATATTATGGAAGGACAAAAGAAGGTCAAGAGTAAGGGGGGTACCATGCGTTTGGGGGCCTATCCCTGTGATCTGGTTGAAGGAACCCTGGCCCGTAGAATCTATGGAAAAGATCATCTGAGCGAGCGCCATCGCCATCGCTTTGAATTCAATAATGAGTATCTTGAAAAATTAAAGAGCTGCGGATTGATTTTTTCAGGGATGAATTCTGAATTAAATCTGGTTGAAATCGCAGAACTGGCCGATCACCCCTGGTTTCTTGGGTGTCAGTTTCATCCCGAGTTTAAATCGAGACCGATGGAACCCCATCCTCTGTTTGAGTCTTTTGTTGGTGCCTGTCAGAAGCAACACGAGGAGAGTAGGTGAGAGAGGTTAATGTCGGTCCGGTTTGTTTCGGTGGTACCAAACAATTAGTTTTGATTGCTGGTCCCTGTGCTATCGAAGATGAAGATCTGACTTTAAGGATAGCTGAAGGGTTAAGGGAGGCTACTCAAGACCTTGGTTGTGAGTTGATATTTAAAGCGTCCTACGACAAAGCTAACCGGACTTCGGTCACCTCTTTCCGTGGGCTTGGGGTCGAACGGGGTTTGCGGATTCTGGAGCGGGTCAATAAGGAGTTTGAGCTGCCAATCATTTCCGATGTCCATGATGTCAGTCAGGTTGTTGCCGCGGCAGAAGTTCTGGATGTTCTGCAAATCCCCGCTTTTTTGAGCCGTCAAACCGACCTGCTGGTTGCTGCTGGTAAAACCGGGAAACCAATCAATTTGAAAAAAGGGCAATTCCTGGCACCCTGGGATATTGAACATGGGGTGAACAAGATTGTCTCCACCGGAAACGAAAAAATACTATTGACAGAACGGGGTGTCTCTTTTGGTTACAATAACCTTGTCGTTGATATGCGCTCACTGGTGATTATGCGTGAGATGGGCTACCCGGTGGTTTTTGATGCGACCCATTCGGTACAATTGCCAGGTGGTGCCGGGGGCTCCTCTTCAGGACAGCGAGAGTATGTCGGTGCGTTATCGCGAGCGGCAGCGGCAACCGGTATCGATGGTTTGTTCTGGGAAGTTCATGAAGATC
>JAOZMV010000229.1 GCA_029934095.1 Desulfuromusa sp.
CGCCGTCGGCCCGGGCACTTCTGCCTTAAACAACTGCATCCCCCCCACCCCCAACATCGGCAGGATTGCTAGAGACAGAACAATGATTCCCATTCCACCGAGCCATTGAGTCATGGAACGCCAGAACAGCAAACTTTGTGGCAGGGTTTCAATTTCGGTCAGGATGGTTGATCCGGTGGTGGTAAAACCACTCATGGTTTCAAAAATAGCATCAAGAGGTGATGAGATAGCCCCGGAGATCAGGTAGGGAAGTGCACCAAAGATCGCAAACACAGTCCAACCAAAGGTGACCACGGCAAACCCTTCCCGGACTGTCAGCTCCTTCGGGCTTTTACAAAAGGTAAACAGTAAACCACCGACAACCAGACAAATAACTGCGGAAAGAATATAAGCAGACCAGACACCATCCCCATAATAAAAAGAGAATGGCAGCGGAGTAAAAAGAGCGGCTCCAAGAAACAACAGGAGCGAGCCGAGGATGCGCAACGTCAGAAGAAGGTTCATTCAGGCAAAAAACCTTTCGACCTTCTGCACTGCTTCCGGAAGGGTGAAAACAACCACGTGATCCCCCTCTTCCAACATACTTTCACCCGTCGGGATTTCATAATTCTCCCCGCGCACAATCGCACCAATAATCGCCCCACGTGGGAAATGCAAGTGACTCAGGGGAGTTGCCAGCAAACCACTATCTTTACCGATTTCTAACTCCAGAACCTCAGAGTTACTCCCTTCAACAGCGGTGAGAGAAATAATATCGCCACGGCGTACAAATTTCAGGATCGCCCCTGCAGCTGCCAGACGTGGTGAAATACAAGCATCAATCCCCAGATCAGAAGCCAGCCCGATCAATTCTGGCTGACTCACCAGTGCCAGTGTCCGCCGAACCTTATGTTGCTTGGCTAACAAGCAGGTCAAAATATTGGTCTGATCATTTTCGGTCACCGCAATAAAAACATCGGCATCGGTCAGCCCCTCATCCACCAGAGTCTGGACATCCAAACCTTCCGCATTGAGAACAACTGCTTTGTTTAACTGCTCTGCCAACTTGAAACAGCGATCTTCGTCCTTCTCAACCAATTTGGTTTGAAAATGAAGTTTCTCCATATTCTGGGCAACCTGCAACCCGATACGACCTCCCCCCAGGACAAACACCCGGTGGGTCGGCTTTTTCTCCAACCGGTTCGATTGCAAGAGATAGTTAATCGCCGGGAGTTCCTGCTGTGGCGCAAATATATAGATCCGGTCACCAGCCTGAATAGTATCATCCCCTCGGGGAATAATCGTTATATTGCCACGACTGATAGCAACAACAAGAAACCGGTACATACCCCGCAACTCACCCAGGTCAGCTAAAGTTAAATCGCACAGGGGGCTATCCGATTCAATCCGGTAACCTTGAAATAAAATCTGCCCTTCAGCAAATTCAGCAACATCAAAAGCCTTGGAATTACAAGCCAGTTTGGAGAGTTCTTCAGCAACCGCATCTTCTGGATTGATCAACAGGTCAATGCCCAGTTTTTCTTTGCTGAGAACCGCTTTACTGCTGGTGTATTCAATATTCTTGGTCCGGGCAACCAGAATATCAACCTGATATTCACGTGCCAGAAGACAAGCAAGGATATTCACCGCATCCATATTGGTCACTGCAATAAAAATATCGACATCTTTGATGCCAGCTTGCTCCAGAATTTCTGCACTCGCACCATTGCCAACCACACCGAGCACATTGAGACGATCTTGAGCCCGCTCTACAGCCGCTTCATCCTGATCGACCAGAGTGACTTCATGCCCTTCGCAGGAAAGACGGTCGCATAAAAAATAACCGACATGACCGGAGCCAACGACGAGGATTTTCATAAGTTATCTCTTTCAGATAAATAGCTACCAGTAAACAACAACTTCGCAGAATCGCATAATTCGGGAAATTGTGCAATAATCTACCCCCTGAACAAGTCATATGGCAAAGGATAATTAATGAGCTTTTATATTGAAGTTGATGAAAGACAGATACGGCAAGAACGGGAGAAAGCCCGCGCCTTGCGAAAACAAAATTGGTGGAAAAACCGAATCGCCAAGGGAATTTGTCACTATTGCGGTAAGTCAATTGCCCCCAAGGATCTCACCCTTGATCACGTTGTCCCTGTGGCTCGAGGAGGACGCACGACTAAAGGCAACTGCGTTCCCGCCTGCAAGGATTGCAACAATCAAAAGAAAAATCTGCTGCCAATGGAATGGGATGAATATCTGCAACGGCTGGAAAAACAATCGTAATGGCCAGGAGACTGTCGGGCTTTGCGAATTGTGACGAAAAATAGACTGGTCGAGGGCAGATTTTCATAAATTTGAGAGCTAATAGCACAGCTATTTGTCGAAAATGTATGGAAATATGCACCGATTAGGCTGTTTTGCAGTAGATTCTTGTAAAGTCCGACAATCTCCTAAAGTTTATCACTCAACGACACCACCCTCCAGGAGGTTGTCAGGCTGATCTGACCGCAATGCGTCTAAAAAAGTTGCAAAAGCACCCCAACCATCTGAATGGCGAGAAGAGCGAAGCAAGCAAGAAACACAAACATCCTATTATCCAGCGGTGCCAGATATCCGTCCAGATGATCCTCCGGATTGATCTATAACTCACAACGACCATTGACATCGACTCTGGAATCGAGAAAAGCCAGCGCCGCCCCTCGCGTGAACCACGACATATCTGCTGGAGCGGGAGTGAGTTCAACATTTCCAGAATTGCTCTCATAAGTACAAAGGATTTGCAGCTCCCAGGTTTTTCTGATTCCTCTATAACCTGCAGAAACATCCCAGCCATGGCAAACCGCGCTAACTCTCATCCAGTTATTGACTAACCCCCTCTTTTTCATCTGTCCGATGACAACAACACAAAAAGCAATGACCATGACAGAGCCCATAATCAAACCTCCGTTTTCCATACTTGCCACAATCTTCAAAAAATAATTCGGCATAAAAACAATGGAACCCGCGACCATAACGAAAACAATGGCAAACAGCATCAAAGGGAGGTTAAAAACCGGCTTGAATTGATCTTTAGTCACTATTGTTTTGATGGAAAAGTTTTTGTCACTATGATCTGAAAATTTCACTCGCTCAATCCATTTGCTGTCCGTCCGGTTCAATGTTTATAAAAATCAGCGGAACACTCAACACAGCGCCACCCAGCCATCAGCAAGCAACTGACTTGGGCTGTGACTTGAGGGCTAACTTGAGGGGGGGGTGCAT
>JAOZMV010000230.1 GCA_029934095.1 Desulfuromusa sp.
CCAGCCGAGTTCATTTTCTTTGTGTCGACAAAGAAAACGGAACCAAAAGAAAGCGACCCCAATGCTCCCGCCTGCCTATGGCAGGTTCCTTCCGCTCTGCAAATATTTGACGCGCTCGCAAAACTTGCCCTGCGGGCTTCGGACATTCCTCGCTTAATCGTCAAATATTTACTCCACTCCAGCGGTGGCAAAGGGGAGGGGAAGTCCAAACCTGTGAAGCCTAGAAGGCTTCATTCTCCGTCCGCTCAATCACTTCCTGCTGCAGATCCGCATTCATATCGTTGAAATAATCGCTGTATCCTGCCATCCGTACCAGCAGATCCTTGTAGTCCTCGGGACTCTCTTGTGCCGCTTGAAGTGTGGCTGTATCGACGATATTGAATTGAATATGGTGACCACCGAGGGTGAAATAACTGCGGATCAGTTGGCCGAGCTTTTTGATATCCTCATCCCGTTTCAGCAGGCTGGGGAGAAAACGTTGATTGAGCAGGGTGCCGCCTGACATGGTGTGATCCAGTTTAGTCAAGGATCTGATCACTGCCGATGGGCCGTGAGTATCGGCACCGTGTGAGGGTGATGTGCCATCGGAGATCGATTTCCCGGCAAAGCGACCATTGGGGGTGGCGCCCATCACCTTGCCAAAATAAATATGGCAGGTGGTTGAGAGCATATTCAGGTGAAAGGTTTCCCCTTTGACGTTTGGTTTCCCCTCAATCGCTCCAAGCAGATCCTGATAAACCTGCAGGGCAATATCATCGGCATAATCATCATCATTGCCAAAGAACGGAGTCTTGTTGATGATGGTCTGACGCAAAAATTCTTCTCCCTCAAAGTCTTTTGCCACTGCGGTAAGAATCTGCTCCATGCCGAAGGTTTTTTCTTCAAAGGCATGCTTCTTCAAGGTTGCCAAGCTATCGGTCACGGTTCCCAATCCAGTACATTGGATATAGTTGGTGTTGTAACGTGGACCGGCATCATAATAGTCTTTTCCCTTGCTGATACAGTCCTCAATCACCACTGAGAGGAATGGAGCGGGAGCATACTTGGCAAACATCCGGTCAATATAATTGCTGACGCGGATTTTGGTATCGACAAGAAAATTGAGTTGTTTGACGAAAGCGGTGTAGAGATCGGTATAATTTTTAAACTTGCACGGATCACCGGTTTCAATTCCGACCATTTTCCCGCTGAGTGGGTCAATTCCGTTATTCAAGGTGATTTCCAGAACTTTCGGGACGTTTAAATATCCGGTTAGAACGAAAGCCTCCTTACCAAAAGCACCAACTTCGATACAGCCACTACAGCCTCCTTCACGGGCATCCCGGATCGACTTTCCCTGACGCATGAGTTCAATCGTATAAATATCAGGATTAAAGACCGATGGATAACCGTGTCCCTGCCGAATCACTTTACAGGCGGCGTGCAAAAAACGGTCAGGGGTTTTGCTGCTGATATGAACTGCGTTGCCCGGTTGGAGCAGATGTAACTCTTCAATCACTTCAAGCATGATGTAAGAAACTTCACTGACCCCATCCTTGCCATCGCTGGTGATACCGCCAATGTTGATGTTGGTAAAGTCGTTGTAGGTGCCACTTTCCCGGGCGGTAATGCCGACTTTGGGTGGAGCTGGGTGGTTGTTTACCTTAATCCAGAAACAACAGATGAGCTCCTTGGCCTGTTCACGGGTCAGGGTTCCTGCAGCAACCTCCGCGGCATAAAATGGTGCGAGATGTTGATCAAAGTGCCCCGGATTCATGGCATCCCAGCCATTCAGTTCGGTAATTGTCCCCAGGTGAACGAACCAATACATCTGAATCGCTTCGTAAAAGGTGTCTGGTGCATTGGCCGGAACCCGGCGACAAACTTCAGCGATCTTTTTTAATTCGGCAGCCCGTTGTGGGTCAACTTCCTCCCTGGCCAACTCTTCCGCTCGATCAGCGTGACGTTCAGCAAACAGAATCACCGCATCGCAAGAGATATCCATTGCTTTCAGTTCTTCGGCTTTGTCGGTTGCTTCCGGGTCATTCAGGTAATCGAGGTTTGCAATTTCAGCGGCAATCTGCTGTTTAAAATCGAGCATCCCTTTTTGATAAATCTGCCCATCAAGGGCAGTATGTCCGGGGGCGCGCTGTTCCATGAACTCAGTAAACAGTCCGGCTTCATAAGCAGCCTGCCATTCGGCGGGGACATGACTGAAGATCCGCTCACGGATGGTTTTCCCCTGCCAGTAAGGAATCACCTCTCTGGCGTAAGTATCAATATCTTTCTGGCTGATAGTATAGCGCTGCTGCTCGCGGGTGTTGAGAACGTGAAAATCTTCAACACTGTGACAAGTCAGCTCCGGGAAGGTTGGAACCACCTTCGGTGCCGAACTCCGTTCACCGACAATTAATTCATCCTTCTCCAGATAGAGGGCTTTCTTCTGGCAGTGGTCGAGGAAGTTTAACGCCCGCAACATCGGGATCGAATATTTACCATAATTTTCTTGATAGAAGGCCGTTTCATGAAGGGCACGCTCGATAGACAAACTCGGATTGGCTTCGAAGCTGAGTTTGCGCAGACGCTGGATACGCGGATTCATTCCTGGAGTGGTTTTCTGGTTCTGCTCCGGATAAAAATTGCCTTCACACGCAGGGCCACGTTCTGGCACGATCTTGATTTTATCGCTACCTTTCATTGATATATCCTCTCACCAGCAAGCTGCCGTTGTTTTAGTGGTTTTGTTGGTAATTCTATAGCAATTTGAGTGCCAAATAAATAATAATTTGATTATGTGTAACATACTGAAATAATTATTGAAATTACTTATCAGGGGAGGTGTTTCTGGGTATGGAAGTGATAAGTTATGGTATGATGAATAAATTATTCAAATATAAATAAAAATAGAAGGGATGATATTGTTACGAACTGTTTCGCTGACATGATTTTTTGACCGCAAACCAGTTGATTAGTAGAACGCAGGCCAATCCTGTCACGGTGCCCATTGCCGTCATCCCTCCGGAGAACCCTTCTCTGATTGTATCCATGATGAAAACCCCGAAAAAACAGGCAGCAATGACCGTATTTGCCTTGATCGTCCAGGCAACCTGGCTACGCCAGGCCCAACTGAGAATATAAATATTGAAAAGACCATAGCCGCCAGCGACATAAGAGAAGGTTTTCAGCCACTGTGAAGCATCGCTGCCAAAATTGATGGTGACTGCGTAAAAGACAAACAAAAATGAGGTTATGACGC
>JAOZMV010000231.1:0-1214 GCA_029934095.1 Desulfuromusa sp.
AGTTCTCAATTTTGCCCACGGCTCATTGTTTATGCTAGGGGCCTACCTATGCATGCAATCCATGCAGTATTTTGAGTCCTTCTGGCTCGGATTGCTGATCGGCCCTCTTTGTGTAGCAATTATCGGCGTTCTGGTAGAAAAATATTTGTTAAAACGGGTTTACGGTCGCGACGTTTCCTACCAGCTACTGCTGACTTTTGCCATTCTGCTGATCTTGGATGATGGTGTCCGTATGATTTGGGGTTCTGGGTATCATATTGTTGATCCACCGGCCATTTTTAGTGGAATTATCAGCATTGCCGGACAGGACTATCCCGTTTATCGGATTTTTTTAATTGTCATTGGGCCGATTATCGGCACACTCCTCTGGTCATTTTTTCATTTCTCCAAGTGGGGGAAGATTATCCGTGCTGCGTCTTTCGATAATATTATGGCGGAAGGGATTGGTATCAACGTGCCGATGATTTATACCGCAGTTTTTGCTTTGGGAGCTTGGCTGGCGGCACTGGGTGGTGCTTTGGCGGCCCCCCAGCAGAGCTTGATTCCGTCGATGGGGGAAAAGATTATTATCGAGAGTTTCATTGTCGTTGTGATTGGCGGCATGGGCAGTTTTCCTGGGGCCTTTGTCGGGGCATTACTGCTGGGCTTGCTGGGTTCTTTCGGAACCGTGTTTGCCGGTAATATGCAGATGGCTATTCCCTATATTTTGATGGCTGTTGTGCTGTTGATTAAGCCAACCGGCCTGTTCAAAAAGGGGGTGTGACGATGCTGACACAAAAACGTTACCAGCTGCTTGGTCCTGCACTGTTGACGCTTCTATTGATCGTTGCACCGTTGGTCATTCCGATCTACTGGACCATGATCCTGTCGGAAATCCTGATCATGGGCTTGATGGCGATCAGCTTCAACCTGCTGCTTGGTTACACCGGTCTGTTATCGTTCGGACAGGGGGCTTTCTTTGGCCTGGGTGCTTATAGTACTGCGTTGATGTTGCAAGGGGGATATGAAAATCTTTTTCTGATTCTACTTGTCGGGATGCTGGTGGCAATGCTGGCTTCGCTGGTGGTTGGTTTTTTCTCCGTCCAACTGGATGAGATTTTCTTTGCCATGATCACCCTTGGTTTCGGCATGCTGTTCTTTTCTGTTGCCCACAACTGGTTTGATGTGACCGGCGGCAGTGATGGTTTACCGGTATTCTCTTTGCCAAGCTTAAA
>JAOZMV010000231.1:1224-3228 GCA_029934095.1 Desulfuromusa sp.
CACTTTTTATGCCCCTGTGAACATGTATTACCTGGTGTTTGTATTGGTCTTTATCGGTTGTAGTTTGCTCTGGCTGATTGTTCATTCTCCTTTCGGTCTGGTTCTTAAAGCCTTGCGGGAAAATAAACAGCGGGTCTCATTTATTGGTGGAAATGTGAAACTGTTACGGATTGCGGCATTTGCCATTTCAGGGGCTTTTACCGGACTGGCAGGGGTATTGTTTTGCCTGTTCAATAATATGGCGACTCCAGAATTCATGCATTGGAGCTTCTCAGCTAAGCCTGTCATTATGTCAGTCATTGGTGGAACCGGTGTCTTTCTTGGTCCGTTATTCGGCGCAGCAATTTTCTTTTTTCTGGAACAGGTGATCATTCAATTTACCGAAAACTGGATGTTTTTTCTTGGGCTGGTATTGGTTTTTATTGTCCTGTTCTTTCCTGAGGGAGTATTCGGAACGTTGCGGAATAAATTCTTCAAGCAGGGATCAAAATGAGCGCGCAAAATGTATTACGGATTGAAAATCTCGGCCATTCCTACGGGAAGTTTAAGGTCATTGAAGATATTTCCCTATCAATTGGCAAAGGGGAAATGTCCGCATTGATTGGCCCCAACGGTGCAGGGAAAACAACCTTTTATAATGCCATCTCTGGCAAGTTCCCACCGACCAAAGGGAAAGTTTGGCTGAATGGCGAGGATATAACGGGACTGCCTTCCCACCGGGTTGTCGACAAAGGAATGTGCCGCTCTTTTCAGATCACCAATATCTTTGCCGAATTGACTGTGGTGGAAAATGTTTTTACCCCACTGATCATCCAGCAGAACAAACACTTTAAACTGTATGGCGATGTCTTTAAGGATAAACAAATTACCGAAAAAGCCATGTCTACTCTGGCACAGGTCGGCCTCACCGACCAGGCAGACCGGGTTGTTGCGAACATGGCTTACGGGGACAAAAGGTTGGTTGAGATGGCAATTGTTCTGGCTAGAGATCCCAGTGTTGTCCTCCTGGATGAACCCACTGCAGGGATGAATCCGGAAGAGACGGAAAACATGATTACTCTGATCAAGCAATTGGCAAAAGAATCTGGAACCACTTTTTTTATTACTGAACACGATATGAAAGTGGTTTTTTCCCTTGCGGACAGAATCTATGTGCTGCATCAAGGTCACTTGCTTGCTCAGGGGAAACCGGCAGAAATCCGTGCTAATGAGCAGGTTCAGGAAGCGTACCTGGGGAGAAAAGTTCATGCTTAAAGTTGAAGATATCCACACCTATTACGATGACAGCTATATCCTCCAGGGGATTGATCTGGAAGTGAACGTTGGAGAGATTGTCTGTCTTCTGGGGCGCAACGGAGCAGGTAAATCGACCACAATAAAGAGCATCATGGGTTACAATCACCCGAAAAAAGGGACAATCCATTTTCAGGGGCAGGATATTACCAAACAGTCTGTTTTTAAAAATGTTCGCCTGGGACTGGGATATGTTCCTGAAGATCGGCGAATTTTCTCTGAATTGTCCGTCGAGGATAATTTTGCAGTCTCCTTCAACTCGGCAACGGAAATACACTGGACGATTGATGATCTGTTCAACACCTTTCCCTTGTTGGATAAATTTCGACACCGTAAAGGTGGGGAACTGAGTGGTGGGGAACAACAGATGGTGGCAATTGCCCGGGCATTAGCTTGCCAACCAAAAATGTTGTTGCTTGATGAACCCTGTGAAGGCCTGGCTCCGGTTATTGTTGAACAACTGGGTGATATTATCAGTAGATTAAAAGAACATTTCCCTATTTTTTTGGCTGAGCAAAATGCTCATTTCGCCCTGGAAATAGCTGATCGTGGTTATGTGATCGATAAAGGGTTGATTAAATTTTCCGGTACCCGAAAGGAACTGCAACAGAACGAAGAGATCAAAAAACGCTATCTTTCGGTTTGAAGCTGACCATGGCAGAGCCATTTACTACTTGTAAAATATAATTTTGGTACCCATTAGCAGATGAA